>NZ_JBYSVC010000015.1:0-41070 GCF_057922285.1 Leptothrix toolikensis (SeqCode) | reverse complement strand
GCATCTATGACGGCGCTTGCGGCTCGGCGGGTTTTCTGTGCGAGGCTTTCGACTACCTGCGCCAACAGCCCGATCTGAGCACCAGCGACTTGAAGCGGCTGCAAGAGCGCACCTTCTACGGCAAGGAGAAGAAGAGCCTCGCTTACGTGATCGCGATCATGAACATGATCCTGCACGGCATCGAAGCCCCGAACATCGTCCACGCCAACACGCTGGCTGAGAACATCAGCGACATCCAAGACAAAGACCGCTTTGAGGTGATCTTGGCCAACCCGCCCTTTGGCGGCAAGGAGCGCAAGGAGGTGCAGCAGAACTTCCCCGTCAAGACAGGCGAGACCGCGTTCTTGTTCATGCAGCACTTCCTCAAGAGCCTGAAAGCCGGTGGCCGGGCGGCAGTGGTCATCAAGAACACCTTTCTCTCCAACACCGACAACGCCTCGGTGAGCCTGCGCAAACTGCTGCTGGAAAGCTGCAACCTGCACACCGTGCTCGACTGCCCCGGCGGCACCTTCCAGGGCGCAGGCGTGAAAACCGTGGTGCTGTTCTTCGAGAAGGGCGCGCCGACACGCAAGGTCTGGTTCTACCAACTCGACCCCGGCCGCAACCTCGGCAAAACCAATCCGCTCAACGACGCCGACTTGGCTGATTTCGTCCAGCTGCAAACCACCTTCGCCGATTCGCCCAAAAGCTGGTCGGTGGCGGCAGCCGACATCGACAAGACCACGTTTGACCTTTCGGTCAAAAACCCAAACGGTGGCGAAGTGGCCGTGATGCGCACCCCCCAAGACATCCTCGACGAGATTGCCGCGCTGGATGCTGAGAGCGCCGAGGTGCTGGCGGTGATTCGGGGGTTGATGTGAACGAGTCAGCTTACAAGCCAACCATCATGCTGGCTGAGATTCGTGCGCTGATTGACCAAGCTCGGCAGCGGGCTGCGACGGCGGTCAATCAAGAACTCTCGCTGCTGTATTGGCAGGTTGGCAAGCGTTTGCAGGCTGAAGTGTTGGGCGGCCAGCGCGGGGCATATGGCAAGCAGATCATCAACACCTTGGCCGGGCAACTCACCCAAGCCTATGGCCCGGGCTGGAGCGGGCAGCAGCTCCGGCATTGTCTCCGCGCTGCGGAGACTTTTCCGGACGAGGCTATGTTTTCTGCGCTGCGTAGAGATTTGAGCTGGACACACGTGAAGACGCTGATTTATATCGACGATCCGCTGAAACGGGATTTTTATGTGGCGATGGTGCGGCTGGAAAATTGGTCTTCACGCCAGCTGCAAGAGCGTATCCAGTCCATGCTGTTCGAGCGTACGGCCATTTCTCGTAAGCCCGAAGAAACCATTCAGCGTGACTTGGCTGCCCTGCGAGCACAGGGCACGCTGAGCCTCGACCTCGCGTTTCGTGACCCGTACGTGCTTGATTTCTTGGGGTTGGCCGACAGCTTTGCAGAAAAAGATTTGGAAGCAGCCATCGTGGCTGAGTTGCAGCATTTCATCACTGAAATGGGCAGTGATTTTGCCTTCATGGCTCGACAAAAGCGCATCTCTATTGATCAGCGTGATTACTACATTGATCTGCTTTTTTTCCACCGCCGTTTGCGCTGCCTGGTGGCCATTGAATTGAAGATTGGCGAATTCGAGGCGGCCTACAAAGGTCAGATGGAACTTTACTTGCGTTACTTGGAAAAGTACGAGCAAGTACCCGGCGAAAATACACCCATTGGTTTGATTCTGTGTACCGGCAAGAATGACGAACACATCGAGTTATTGCAACTTGATCAAAGCAATATCCGTGTGGCCGATTACCTTACTTTGTTGCCACCCAAGGAAATTTTGCAAGAAAAACTGCACCACTCGATTGCCATCGCGCGGGAGCGATTAGCACGAAAAGGGGATGAAGAATGATCAACCACCGAGGTGTTGGCGGTGAGTCGGGGGTTGATAGCGTGATGTCAAAGTGGACGACAAACCCGCTCGCTTCCTTATGCATTGTCTTTGGTGACGGTGACTGGATCGAGAGCAAGGACCAGTCACCGGATGGTGTTCGCTTGGTTCAGACAGGCAACGTTGGTGAGGGCGAGTTCAAGGATCGAGCCGAGAAGGCCCGCTTTGTCTCGCAGGAAACTTTCACGCGACTGCGCTGTACAGAGATATTCGCTGGCGACTGTTTGATTTCACGGCTACCCGACCCCGCTGGGCGGGCTTGCTTGATCCCAGAGACGGGCGAGCGAATGATCACTTCGGTTGATTGCACAATCGTGCGCTTCAATCTAAGTAAATTGCTTCCTGAGTTCTTTGTGTATTACTCACAAGCAGGTGATTACCTTGCAGCTGTCGAGCGAGAAGCAACGGGTACGACAAGAAAGCGCATCAGCAGGACACGGCTTGGGCAGATTCAAATTCCATTGGCACCGATACCCGAACAACGCCGCATCGTCGCCATCCTCGACGAAGCTTTCGAGGCCATCGCCACTGCCAAGGCCAATGCGGAGAGGAATTTGAGGAATGCGCGGGAGGTGTTCCATGGTCTTCTGTGCAAAGTTTTTTCTGAAGCGGGTGAAGGTTGGTCTGTCGGTCACGTTGGTACGGTCGCAAATTGCTGCCTTGGAAAGATGCTGGACAAGGCAAAAAACAAGGGTGACCCAAAGCCGTACCTCCGAAATATGAACGTTCGCTGGTTTGAATTCGACTTGAGCGATGTGCAGGAGATGCGGTTCACGGCAGACGAGCATGAGCGCTACTCAGTCTGTCGGGGTGATGTCGTGATCTGTGAAGGGGGCTACCCTGGGCGTGCTGCAATATGGGAAAGTAATGAACCGATATTTATCCAGAAGGCGCTTCACAGAGTGCGTTTCAAGGAGCCGATACTCGGACGGTGGTTTCTGTATTATTTGTACTCCCAAGAAGTATCTGGAGCACTCCGTCAGTACTTTACGGGCACCGGAATTCAACATTTCACAGGTGCAGCGCTTGCACGTCTCAGTCTGCCATTAGCACCAAGCACGGTTACTGCTGCGCTGGTTGATCGCTTCGATACATTGGCAGAAGAAGTAACCCGGCTCGAAGAGATATATCGCAAAAAACTCGCCGCCCTCGACGAGTTGAAGAAATCGTTGTTGCATCGGGCGTTTAGTGGGCAACTTTGAGCGGATTGAATTCACGGTGATTGGCTCGCTTTGACGGACTTCCGCCCATAAACTACCCATCATGGAACGCATTCAGACCATCAACCGCAGCCGCATCGAGTGGTGCTGTGCCGAGCTGGGCATGGTGCCGGAGGATCTGTTCGGCGTGGCGGGTGTGTCCACCGAGCGTTGGGCCGAGTTTTGGCATGACGATGTGGGGCTGACGTTCAACCAGTTGCGCAAGCTGGCCGACTACTTTGGCCGTGGCGTGTTGTTTTTTCTGGAGCCCGGCCCGGTGGCACCCGAGCAAGTGCATACGCCGCAGTTCCGCACCCTGGCGCAGCAAAAGCCCGAGCTGTCGCATCGGCTCAAGCTCCTGATCGAGCGGGTCGAGCGGCAGCGGGCGGTGTTCCTCAGCCTGCGTGAGGATCTGGACGACGCGCTCTGGACGCCGTTTCAGGCACCGGATCTGCCTGTGGGTAACGTCGCGGCCGCCGCTAGGCAGGCGCGCGAGTGGCTGGGCTTGGGCGAAGACAGACATGACTTCGAGAGCTACCGCAAGGCCGTCGAGGCCAAGGGCTTGCTGGTGTTTCGCACCAACGGCTACAACGGCCCGTGGCAGATCGCCAAGGAAAGCCCGGTGGCTGGTTTTGCCTTGTACGACGCCCAATGCCCCGTCATCGTGGTGAAGAAGATGGCGGCCGAGGCCGCGCAGGCCTTCACCCTGATGCACGAGCTGGCGCATGTGCTGCTGCACAAGACCAGCTGGATTGATGATGACAGCGACCTGCGCGCCACCACCCAAGGGCGCGAGCAGGATGCCAATCTGTTCGCCGGCTTGGTGCTTGTGCCAGATCACTTCCTAGCCAGCATCAAAGATGCCGACCGGCCTGAAGACGTGGCCGCTTTCAATGAATGGCTCAAGCCCCAGCGCAAAGCTTGGGGGGTCAGCACCGAAGTCATCTTGCGCCGTCTGTTGGCGGTTGGGCGATTGCCGCAGGCCACCTACCAAGCCTACAGAGCTTGGAGCCTAGAAGCCGGCAAAAATAAGAAAGACGAGGGGGGTACGCGCATGTACCGACATCGCGAACCCAAACACATGTTTGGTGATCGGTTTGTGCGCACGGTGCTGAACTCCCTCAGCGCACGGCGGATCACGCTCGCCAAAGCCAGTGGCTATCTGGACGGCTTGAAGATCACCGACCTGCATGAGCTGGAGCGGCATTGTGCGGGTACTTGACGCCTCAGCCATCCTGCACGCTTGGGACACTTACCCGCTCGCCCAGTTTCCGGGCCTGTGGCGGTGGCTCGGCGGTGAAATGCAGAAACACGAACTGACCATCCCTGCTGTAGCACTTGAAGAAGTCGGGCACAAATCCATCGACTGTCAGAAATGGCTCAAGGCTGCTGGGGTTTTCTCTTTACCGATGAGCGCAGCAGTCGTCATGACAGCGATGCGGATCAAGCAAGTCATCGGCGTAGAGAATGATCAGTACCACACGAAGGGTGTCGATGAAAACGACCTCTTCATCATCGCAGCAGCCAAAGTGAATGATGCGGACCTGATCACCAACGAGGCCAGGCAGTTCGGCAAGCAGGCAGAGGCCCGGAAATACAAGATTCCAGCGGTCTGTGAGATGCCCGAAGTGGCAGTCCCGAGTCTGAATTTCTTGGAGTACATCCAAAAATCTAGGCAGGTTTTTTGATGGCGTTGGGAACACGTCAGGGAGTGATTCAATGAAGGTTCTTCCTACACAGTTTGATGGGCAAGACATCCGTCGCGTGTATGACGAGGCCACTGAGACATGGTGGTTCTCGGTGATTGATGTGGTGCAGGTGCTGACCGACAGCAACAATGCGCGGCGCTATTGGTCAGATCTGAAACGCAAGTTGGTACAGGAGGCTGGCTCCGATCAACCGTACGAAAAAATCGTACAAATGAAACTGCTATCCCTCGATGGCAAGCAGCGCCAAACCGATTGCGCTAGCGCCTCTACGCTGCTAAGGGTGGTACAGAGCATACCCAGCCCCAAGGCCGAGCCGATCAAGCTGTGGCTGGCCAAGGTGGGTTACGAGCGGATGCAGGAATTGGCTGATCCGGCGCTGTCGCTGGACCGTGCGCGTCAGACTTGGCAGCAGCACGGTCGCAGCGATAAGTGGATCACCCAGCGTATGACTGGTCAGGAAACACGCAACAAGCTCACCGACTACTGGCGTGAACACGAGATCAAGGAAGGCCAAGAATTTGCCATCCTGACGAACATCATTCACCAAGAGTGGGCGGGCGTGAGTGTGAAGGAGCACAAGCAGATCAAGGGTTTGAAAAGCCACAACTTGCGTGACCATATGACAGAAGCCGAGCTGATCTTTACCGCGCTGGCTGAGCTTTCTACCCGCCAGATCGCCGAAAACCAGCAAGCCACTGGCCTTACGGAAAACAAGACGGCAGCGCAAACCGGCGGGCGCATTGCCCGACAAGCTCGCCAGCAACTGGAAAGCCAAACGGGGCGCAGTGTGGTGTCGGGTGATAACCATTTGCCACCGCCGCCCGCACAGCCGGCCATCAAGCTACCCCCCAAAAAACGCCCGATCAAACCTGAGTGAGGCTGTCAGATGAACGAAGCCGAAACGCGTGCCGAACACATCGATCCGGCCTTGAAAGCGGCGGGGTGGGGGGTGGTGGATGGCAGTCGGATCTTGCGCGAGCACGCCATCACGCAAGGGCGGCTCCAAGGGGGTGGGCAGCGGAGTCGGGCGGAGATCGCTGACTACGTGCTGGTCTACCGCAACACCAAGCTGGCGGTGATCGAGGCCAAGGCTTGGCACAAGCCGCTGACCGAAGGCGTGGCGCAAGCGAAGAGCTATGCGGCCAAGCTTGCGGTGCGCCACACCTATGCGACCAACGGGCAGGGCATCTACGGCATCGACATGGCCTCCGGGGTCGAGGGCGAAATCGGCCAGTACCCGAGCCCGCAAGCGCTGTGGCAGATGACTTTCGCTGAGGCCAACGTCTGGCGCGACCGCTTCGCCGCGATTCCTTTCGAGGACAAGGGCGGCACTTGGCAGGGGCGCTATTACCAAGACATCGCGGTTGAGCGGGTGTTGCAAGTCATCGCGGACGGCCCGAAACCGGCCCGCACGCGGATTTTGCTGACGCTGGCTACCGGCACCGGCAAGACCTTCATCGCCTTTCAACTGGCTTGGAAGTTGTTTCAGAGCCGTTGGAATCTGAAGGATGGGTCTTTCGACAGGCTCAAGACGAACGGGGAAGAGGTTGGGGCGGTCGGGGAACCCCGCCGCCGGCCACGTATCTTGTTTTTGGCGGATCGCAACGTCTTGGCCGATCAGGCCTACAACGCCTTCTCGGCCTTTCCTGACGATGCGCTGGTGCGCATTGCGCCTGACGAGATCCGCAAAAAGGGCCGGGTGCCGAAGAACGGCAACCTGTTCTTCACGATCTTCCAGACCTTCATGAGCGGGCCGCCGAAGGAGGGCCAACCGTCACCCTTCTTTGGTGACTACCCGCCCGACTTTTTCGACTTCATCGTCATCGACGAATGCCACCGTGGCGGGGCCAGTGATGAGAGCACTTGGCGGGCGATCCTCGACTACTTTGCGCCTGCGGTGCAGCTCGGCCTGACGGCCACCCCGAAGCGCCGCGACAACGCTGACACCTACGCCTATTTCGGCGAGCCGGTGTTTGTCTACTCGCTCAAAGAAGGCATCAACGACGGTTTCCTGACGCCCTTCAAGGTGCGGCAGATCGCCACCACGCTGGACGACTACGTCTACGCGCCCGACGACATGGTCATTGAAGGCCAGATCGAAACCGGCAAGCGCTACGAGGAAAAGGACTTCAACCGCGTCATCGAGATCAAAGAGCGCGAGGCCTACCGCGTCCAGCTGCTGCTGGAGATGATCGACCCGCGCGAAAAAACCCTCGTCTTCTGCGCCACCCAGCTGCACGCGCTGGCCGTGCGCGATCTGATCAACCAGCGCAAAGCCAACCCCGACCCGCTGTACTGCGTGCGTGTCACCGCTGATGACGGCGCTTTGGGCGATCAGCATTTGCGCGACTTCCAAGACAACGAAAAAACGATTCCCACGATCCTGACCACCTCGCAGAAGCTCTCCACCGGGGTGGACGCGCGCAACGTGCGCAACATCGTGCTGCTGCGGCCAGTCAATTCGATGATCGAGTTCAAGCAGATCATCGGCCGGGGCACCCGGCTGTACGACGGCAAAGACCATTTCACGATTTATGACTTCGTGAAAGCGCATCACCATTTCAGTGATCCGGCGTGGGACGGCGAACCGGCTGAATCGCCATCGACCACCGATCCCCGCCGCTCACCCGATCCAAACGACACCGCCCACGTGTTGAGCGCTGAAGAGCCCACCGGCGCGCTGGAAACACCGCCGCGTCGCGTCATCGTTGAAGTGCAACTGGCCGACGGCAAGGCCCGGCGCTTGCAAAGCATGAGCGCCACCAGCTACTGGAGCCTTGACGGCACACCGATGTCGGCGGCGCAGTTTCTGCAAACCCTCTACGGCACCTTGCCCGAGTTCTTCAAGGACGAAGATCAGCTGCGCCAGATCTGGAGCGACCCCGACACCCGCAAGGCGCTGCTGGCCGGTTTGGCCGAGAAGGGTTTCGGCAAGGAGCCCTTGGCCGAGATGCAGCGAATCATCGAGGCTGAAAGCAGCGACCTCTACGACGTGCTGGCCTATGTCGCTTTTGCGGCCGATCCGCTGACGCGTGAAACCCGCGCCGCCAAAGCCAAGGCCTCATCCGCCCACGACTACACCGACAAGCAGCGTGCCTTTGTGGATTTCGTGCTGGCCCAGTACGTGCGCCAAGGCGTTGAGGAACTCGACAACGAGAAACTCTCCCCCCTGCTACGCCTCAAATATCGCAACGCCCTCCAAGACGCCTTCCATGAGCTGGGCCAACCCGATCAAGTGCGCAAGGTGTTTGTGGGCTTTCAGCGCTATTTGTATGAGGCGCGGGTCTGACGTGATCGACCCGCTCGACCCGCTTGCGGCCCTAACGCGGATCGTCGGCGGCGAGGGATTCTTCGCGCAGGGCATGGAGCAGGGCATCCATCTCGATGCGTGCATGGCGCGAGTCGATGGGAATCAGGATGCCCTCGCGGCGCAGGGCGGAGACCAAGCGGCTGGCGGTCTCAAAGGTCATGTCGAGCATGGCCCCCATTTCTTGACGGCTGGGTAGCCAGATCAGGCCGGTGATTTCTTCGTTGTATTCACACAGCTTGAGCAGCAGGCGCAGCATGCGCTGGCGCACCGGCCCACGGGTCAGCTCGGTCAGCCATTCATCGGCGTCGTCCAAGGTGCGCTGCCAGCGCTTCATCAGCGTCACCGCCAGATCCGGTTGCAAGCGCATCAGCTCCTCGACTTGCAGGCGTGGAATCCGGCAGGCCTGTACGGGGGTGCAGGCGATGGCGTTGGTGGCATAGGTCTGGTTGAGCATCGCCTCAGGTCCCAACAAATCACCCCGGCCGGCCAAGCGCAGGATGCGGCGATCCCCTTGGGTGTCGGTTTTCTCGATACGCACCACGCCTGAGCGGATGGTGAACACCGCCGTACCCGGTGATTGCGCCGAAAACAGGCCTTGGCCCGGATCCAGCGAGAGCGCGTCGATGCGGTGATGGATCTGGCGCAGGGTACTTTCTCTCAATACCCCAAAGACACAGGCCTGACGCACACAGCAGCCAACGCAGCGCTGACTTGGCTCCTCAGAAGCGAAAGGGGCGCGCTGCGTCGATGGACTGGCGGTGGTGATCAGGGGAAGGAGCAAGGTTGGGTCCGGCAGGTGAGGGGTAAGAGGCCGTATGGACTGTGCCTGACTGTCAGCTTGGCGTCATGAGGTCTTTCCCATGGCCGATACTTCCCGTCGTATCAAGATAACCACGGGGCAACCACGGTGACAGGGCTCAGCATGGGACGACGCAGGGTTGGGATAGGGGTGCGGGCGTTGGCCTTGGCATTGGCATTGGTGGGTTGCCATGCGGTGGAGGACGTGATGCCGACCTCGCGCCATACGGCGGCTGGTCCGCTGACGGCGCTTTCGGCTGAATCTGCCGCCACGCTGGCTGAATTGCGCGCTCATCTGACCCACGCGGCCCCGGCGTTGTTGCCGTATTTCGACGCCTTGCGTCGCGACTACCGTTTGCGCCATCTGCCTGACGTGCAGCGCAGCCCGGAGGGCCGCATAGAGAACTTGGCGTTGTTTTTGCACGAAGCGGCGCACGAGTACGTGCCCGATTTGGTGCTTGCGAGCGGTGAGTTGCTGATTTATCAACGTCGCCTGCGTTTGGATCCGCCCTTGGCGCTGCCGTTGACTGAGCCCCCGTTGAGTTTTCTGCCGCCGGATGCCATGCGCGCTAGCGGCCAGAACGCGCGCTATCACACGCTCTACGTCGCCCAAGCTCAGCCAGATCGGCGCCCGTTTGTGGTTTTGCTCAACGAGCTCGACGCCTACACCATCGACTTTGCCTACGAGCTCAGCAGTTTTGAGGTTCTGCGCCGGGGTGCGCTACTGCGCACCGAAGTCACCACCGGGCTGCCGTATTTCTTTCACGCCATCGCGCGCTATCTGGATCAGGCCGAGCACGCTGATTACGCCACCAAGGCTGAGACGCTGGATGAGTTGCGCCGCAACAGCGCGGTGATTGCGCGGGTGGTGCAGCAAGCATCCGAGTGGATCGGGCAGGGCTGCACGCGGCGCTTTGAGGGCTTTGTGATCGACGCCGGGCAGAAGCAGGCGCTGCGTCAGGGCTACGCCGATTTGGCGCATCAAACGCTGCTGCCGGCGGTGCCCGTGCTGCCCAAGGCCTGCGCCAAGGGGCTCTGAGTATGATCCCAAGCTTCGCCTTGCCCTTGAACCCACCATGCCCAGTCGCTTGAATGAACGCTCCACCCCAGCAGGGTTCATCTGCGTGCGTGGGGCGCGCACCCACAATCTGAAGAACATTGATCTCGACATCCCGCGCCACGCGCTGGTGGTGATCACGGGGCTGTCGGGTTCGGGCAAATCGAGCTTGGCCTTTGACACGCTCTACGCCGAAGGCCAGCGGCGTTACGTTGAAAGTCTTTCGGCCTACGCGCGCCAGTTTTTGCAGCGCATGGACAAGCCCGATGTCGATGTGATTGAAGGCTTGGCACCGGCGATTTCGATCGAGCAAAAAGCCACCAGCCACAACCCGCGCTCGACCGTCGGCACGATCACCGAGATCCACGACTACCTGCGCTTGCTCTACGCCCGTGCGGGCACGCCCTTTTGCCCTGAGCACGGCCAAGCGCTCGACGCCCAAAGCATCAGCCAAATGGTCGATACGGTGCTGGCCTTGCCGGAGGACACCCGCTTGATGGTGCTGGCCCCGGTGGTGCGTGGGCGCAAGGGCGAATTCGTCGAGCTGTTCCAGAGCTTGCAAGCGCAGGGCTATGTGCGCTTTCGCATCGATGGCCAGATCGTCGAAGCCAGCGATCTGCCCGCCCTGAAGAAAACCGAAAAGCACGACATCGACGTCGTGATCGACCGCCTCAAGGTCCGCCCCCAAGCGCAGCAGCGCTTGGCCGAGAGTTTCGAGGCCGCCTTGCGCTTGGCCGAAGGCCGCGCCCTGATGCTGGACATGGACGCCACAGCGGCCGCGCCAGCGCCGGTGGAGCAGTGGTTCTCCAGCCGTTACGCCTGCCCGGTGTGCGATTACGCCTTGGCCGAGCTGGAGCCGCGCCTGTTTTCCTTCAACTCCCCCGCCGGGGCCTGCCCGAGCTGCGAAGGCTTGGGCTTGGTGACGGTGTTTGACGCCGAGCGGGTGGTGCCGTTTCCCTCGCTGAGCCTTGCCAGCGGTGCGGTCAAGGGCTGGGACCGACGCAATCCCTACACCTTCTCGCTGCTTGAAAGCGTGGCCGCGCATTACGGCTTTGATCTGGACGTGCCGTGGGAAGCGCTGGACCCCGCGCATCAGCAGGTGTTGCTGCACGGCTCAGGTAGCCAAGACATCGACTTTGTCTACCGCGCTGAAGGCGTGCAGGGCCGCAAGCGCGAGGTGAAGAAGTCGCATCCGTTTGAAGGCATCTTGCCCAACTTCGAGCGCCGCTGGCGCGAGACCGATTCGGCGGCGGTGCGCGAAGACTTGGCGCGCTACCAAATGGCGCGGCCCTGCGCGGCCTGCGAAGGCACCCGGCTGCGACGCGAGGCGCGCCATGTCTTCTTGCCCCATGGGGGCCATGCTTCCGAGGCTGCGCCAGCGCCCACCTCGCCCGGCCAGCCGATTTATGCCTTGGAGCATCTGCCGCTGGCGGCTTGCCTCGACTACTTCGAGCGCGTGCAACTCAGCGGAGCCAAGCGCGACATCGCCGACAAGGTGATCCGCGAGATTCGCTCGCGCTTGCGCTTTCTGAACGACGTCGGCCTGAACTACCTGAGCTTGGACCGCAGCGCCGACACGCTCTCGGGCGGCGAGGCGCAGCGCATCCGGCTGGCGAGCCAGATCGGCTCGGGGCTGACGGGGGTGATGTACGTGCTCGACGAGCCCTCCATCGGCCTGCATCAGCGCGACAACGAACGCCTCATCGGCACCTTGAAACACCTGCGCAATCTGGGCAACTCGGTGCTGGTGGTCGAGCACGACGAGGACATGATCCGCACCGCCGATCACGTCATCGACATGGGGCCGGGCGCGGGCGTCCACGGCGGCCATGTGGTGGCTGAGGGCACGTGCGCCGACATCATGGCGGTGCCCGAGTCGCTCACAGGCGCGTACCTTGGCCGGCGCTTGCGCATCCAAGGCCCGGCGCAGCGCCGGCCATGGCGCGTTGATCAGCCGGTGTTGGGCATCGTCAACGCCAGCGGCAACAACCTGCGCGGCGTCTCGGTCGAGATCCCGGTGGGCTTGTTCACGTGCGTGACGGGTGTGTCCGGTTCGGGCAAGAGCACCTTGGTGAACGACACGCTCTACGCCGCCGTGGCACGCAAGATCTACCAAAGCCACCTGGAGCCCGCCCCGCACGACGAGATCACCGGCCTGGAAGCCTTCGACAAGGTCATCAACGTCGATCAAAGCCCGATTGGGCGCACCCCGCGCTCGAACCCGGCCACCTACACGGGCCTGTTCACCCCCATCCGCGAGCTGTTTGCCGAAGTACCGATGGCGCGCGAGCGCGGCTACGGGCCGGGGCGTTTCAGCTTCAACGTGGCGGGTGGGCGTTGCGAAGCCTGCCAAGGCGACGGCGTGCTGCGGGTTGAGATGCACTTCTTGCCCGACGTCTACGTGCCGTGCGATATCTGCCACGGTCAGCGCTACAACCGCGAAACGCTGGAAGTGCTCTACAAGGGCCGCAACATCGCCCAAGTGCTCCACCTGACCGTGGAAGACGCCTACGCCTTTTTCTCGGCGGTGCCCGCTTTGGCCCGCAAGCTTCAAACCTTGCTTGATGTGGGCTTGGGCTACATCCGGTTGGGCCAATCCGCCACCACGCTCTCGGGCGGCGAGGCGCAGCGCATCAAGCTGGCGCTGGAACTCTCCAAACGCGACACCGGCCGCACGCTCTACATCCTTGACGAGCCGACCACCGGCCTGCATTTCCACGACATCGGCATGCTGCTCAAGGTGCTGCATCAGCTCTGCGAAGCGGGCAACACCATCGTGGTGATCGAGCACAACCTCGACGTGATCCGCACCGCCGACTGGCTCATCGACATGGGCCCCGAAGGCGGCTCCGGCGGCGGCCTGCTCCTCATCGCCGGCACCCCCGAAACCGTCGCCACCTGCCCCGAGAGCCACACGGGGCGGTATTTGGCGGCGATGATGAGCCAAGGTTAGATGCATGGCCGGGATCTTGCCCTCACCCCCGGCCCCTCTCCCGCGAGTGCGGGCGAGGGGAGTGTTGTCTCCCGTTCGCCCTGAGCTTGTCGAAGGGCCTGATGCCAAACGGGCGGGGCTTCGACAGGCTCAGCCCGAACGGGGAAGGTGGGGCACTTAATCCCGTGCCGCTGCCTTCATATCGGTCACGATCCGCACTGTCTCCACGCTCACTCGTGTCACTCGGGCCAGCAGGGTGATGACGCGTTCCTTGTGGTCCGCAAAGCGGTAGGTGTCGAACTTCTCGCGGATGGTCGGGTCCTTGGGCTTGCGTTCCTTGTGCTGGTCTAGCACCCAGTCCAGCGCGCTGCGGTTGCCCAACTTGTAGGACCAGGCCTCGGGTGGAATGCCGGCCAGCACGGTTTCGCTGTCGATGACGATGCGGCCTTCTTCCGGCAGGCTTTTCAGGATGGACTTGGGGTGTTGCCCGGCGGCGCGGGCCTTTGTGTCTGGTGTGTCGTTGCGCGTCACGCCCCACGGTTCTACGGTTTCGTAGCCAATGTGCATCGTCATCAGTTCCGCACCCCACGCTGCCCATTGTTTGAAGTGCCCCACCGTGCTGCCGTAGAGCGGAATGCGCGGGAAATCACGCTTCAAGTTCTGCGCATATTTCTCGCGGTACAGCGGGTCGTGCAGCACGGCGTAGACATAGTGAAAGATCGCTTCCTTGGTGATGCCTTCCACCGTTCGGACTGAGCTTGTCGAAGTCCCGCGATAGTGTTTCCTAAACTGCTCCAGCGCCCAGTCGGTGATGTTGTCGTGGCGCTGGCCGTCAGCTGAAAAGCGAAAGAGAGAGAAGTAGCTCGCGCCGGAACCAGCGCCCAGAACGTGCAGGTCAACTGGTGCCGCCGCCCCGAATACCGAGAAGGGCTTCGGAGTCGATATGCCAATCATTGCAATGACTTTGTTCGTGGTCGCGCTGTTACCCGGAAAAAATTCTTCGACGCCCGAACGTCTGTCGATGAAGAGCGGTGAATCGAATAGTGTTTGAGGCACAAAAGGGCGGTACTCAACACGGCGAATCTGAGCTGGATCAAGTGAGGCGCGCTTGCCAGATTTAAGCCTCAGCTTCAACGCCTCAGACCACTTGATAGATTCGTCAAACTCGCTGCTCGTCGCGTTGTGCGTGTTGAAGACGGCAATCAAGTGTTCCGCTTGTGCTGCAACAGCGTTCGAGTCAAAGCCATAGAGCCACTCGTCGCGTGCCGTATTTATTCCGAGCGCAAAGGACTTGAACACCGCTCTCTCGCGCGGAGAAGTAGTGGCCGAGCGCACCTCATCGCTGGCTAGCAGCAGAAGCTCGTCGAAATCGTTGTTCGTGATGTTCAGCCAGTTGTGGCTCGCGTCCGGTCGCACTTCTTCAAAGTCAAGCCGCGAAGCGCGCACGCTCCCCAACCAAGCCAACTTCTCCTCCGCCGTTTCCATCTCCGGCCGCCGCGCATAGAACACCCGGCAGCCCTTCTTGCCCGACACACCCTGCCGCTTCACGAAGAAGCTGATCGCCACGCCGGTCTGGATGCCGAACACGTTGTGCTTGGTCCCGCTGAGCTTGGGATTCGCGCGCACGTCGCCGCCCAGGTCCACCACATAGGCCTCGGCAAATTCGCTGCCAACGGTCTTGCGAAACCCATCAAACGTGCGGCTGTCAATGAAGCTGCGGTTGGTCACAAACGCCAGCACGCCGTCGGCGGCCAGCCGGTCGCTGGCCCAGCGGAAAAAGCGCGCGTACATGTCGTAGAGCTTGGTCTTCTGCGCCGTGCTTTCCGCGATGTAGGTCTGCTTGATGCGCGCGTCGATGGACGGGTATTCGCGGTTTTTGTTGTTGTCGTTCTCGTTGGCTTGGTTGGCGTTGTAGGGTGGATTGCCGATGATCACGCTGATTTTTTTGGCATTTTGGCGTTTGATCCGGGCCACGTTTTCATCACTGACGCCACCGAACAAGTCCGCTGTAGTGCCATGAGCTTGGGTGTGCAAACCCACGTTGTCGAGCGTATCGACGAAGCACAAGTTGGTGAATTCTTCGTAGCGACCTGTGATGGCCGCATAGGTGGCTTCGATATTCAGGTTGGCCACGTAATAGGGCAGGATCGCCACCTCGTTGGCGTGCAGCTCGTGGCGGTATTTGTGTTCGAGCTTCTTGTCTTGGCCGCGAAAGTGTTCCAGCAATTCGCTGATGAAGGTGCCCGTGCCCGTGGCTGGATCGAGGATGTCCACATCGCGGTCGATCAGATTCTTACCGAAGTGTTTCTCACAGAGCCAGTCCGCTCCTTCGATCATGAAGCGGACGATCTCGTTCGGCGTGTAGACCACGCCCAGCCGGTCGGCGGCTTTGGCGTTGTAGACCTTGTAAAAATTTTCGTAGATGACCTTCAAAAAGGTCTGCTTCTCGTGGTGGCTGCCGATCTGCGCTGCCGCAGCACGGATGGCCGCGTAGTAAGGCTCCAGACCTTTGAGGGTGCTTTTCTTCACGCTGCCTGTGAAGAAGGTTTCTTCCAACACGTACAGCTCATGCGCCACGTTGTTCTTGCGATGAAAATCGCTGTCGTCGAAAACCTTGGCGAATATTTCTTCGGTCAGCACATGCTGGATCAGCATCTCGCACACATCGGCATCGGTCAGGATGGGATTGATGGCTTCTTGCGCATGTTTAAGAAACTTGGCCGCAGCAAGACCAAATGCTGGGTTGTCGTGTTGTTGACGCTCAATCATGTTGCGCAATGCACCAAGCACCGCCGGTAGATCGGTTTTGAACTGCGCCACCGCTTTACGAAAATCCGCAATTTCTGCGCGTTCGAAACTGAAGAAAAGCTTGAGCAGCTTTTCCAGCGCTTTCACGTCGGCCACGTCGCAGCGCATCACCTCGTTGCGGTGCTGGATCAAGACGGCTTGCGTGCTGTCTTCGAAGATGATGTTGTCTTGCGGGTAGCCACGTTTGAATTTCTTGGCGATCTCTGCGTCTAAATCGTCATCGCTGTCCTTGGCCTCCCAGTAGCCGAAGGGCACGCGCAGCTCGTGCAGCAGCGCGCCATCGACAAAGCGCGTGTCCTTGGTCGCGCTATCGAGTTTGTATTCAGGGATAAACACCAAGTCATGCTGGCGGCCCCAGCCTTTGAGTAAATCCTTGAAGGCCTCGCGCACGACCGATTCGCGGTGTGTACCGCTGACCCTCTTGAGGCGGTCAAGTTCGGCAAGGTATTGGTTGATCAGGACTTGGCTCATGCGAATGGGACTCCCTGCGCTCTACGGCGCGATGTGACAGAACAACAAGATGACAAGACGGGCGATTGCAGCATATTCTTGCGGCCCAAATTCATCGCTCCTCAGCTCGAACCGGCCTGCTCCATGACCACCTCTACACCCTCCGCCTCGTCTTCTACCCCCGACTACTCCCACGCGATCCAAGCCTTGAAGGTGGCGGCTTGGTGTTTTGCTGCATCGACCTTGGGCCTTGGCGTTGGCTTGGCGACCTTGGATGACCGCGATCTGACGTGGCTCACCTATGGCGCTTTTGGTTTGATGGTGGTGGCCGGTGTGGCCGCGCATGTCTTGGCCGTGGTGGGGTGGTTTCGTATGCCCAAGCGCGCCTCAGGGGCATCCTGAATGGTTAGAATGCGGCCCTTATCTTTCATACCTTTGGGGGTATTCATGCGCAAACACACACTCTCTCTTGTCACCTTGGCTGCGGGCCTTTTTTTTGGCGCGTATACATCAGCCCACGCTGATGTACCGGCTGCTGCCGCATCCAGTACCGCCATGGAAGCAGAAACGCGCCAAGTCGCGCAGGATTTGCTCAAGCAACTCGGTGGCACGCTGAAGGCTGAGATCGCTGCCAGCGGCCCGGAGTCGGCGGTGCAGGTGTGCCGCGATGTGGCCCCGAAGTTGGCCGGTCAAGCCTCGTTGGCCAAGGGCTGGAAGGTGGCGCGCGTCGGTACCCGCACGCGTAATCCGCTTTTGGGCATGCCCGATGCTTGGGAGCAAGAGGTGCTGGCGCGCTTTCAACAGCGTCTGGCAGCGGGTGAAAAGCTGGAGTCGATGGAGTTCTCCCAAGTGGTCCAAGAACCCTCGGGCAGCAGCTTTCGCTATATGAAGGCCATCGGCATGCAGCCGCAGTGTGTGGCCTGCCACGGTCCGCAGGATCAGCTCGCCCCGGGCGTGAAGGCCTCGCTCAATCAGGCCTACCCGCATGACCAAGCCACCGGCTACACCCCGGGGCAGTTGCGCGGCGCAGTGACCATCAAGCGGCCGATCTAAGGTCGTTGTCGTCGTCATACGACAATGGGCGCTGTTTTTGTTTTTTTGACCGCCCATCATGTCGCTGACTCCCTCTTCTTCCGACGCTTTGCCGGCTCCCGCTTCAGCAGGTCGATCATTTGGAGAGCCTGATCCGCAGTGGAGCAAGTGGATTCACATCGGGCTCGCGCCGTTTGTGCTCTGTGTGCTGCTGCTGTTTTTGGTGCGTGGCAACGCTTTCTTGTCGGTGATGCATGTGCTTGCCGCCTATGCCACCGTGACCGTGGCTTTTTTGGGCGGCATCCACTGGGGCTTGGGCATGCTCAGCACGCCGCCGCAGCGCAAGATTTTTACGCGCGGCATCCTCCTCACCGTCTTTGCGTGGATCGGCGGGATGATGTCCCCCCATGTGGGTTTGGTGGTGGATGGGGTGCTGTTCATCGCCAGCTACTTGATTGATCGCAAGGTCTATCCGGCCCACGGTTTGTCGGCTTGGTTGATGCTGCGCTTTCGCTGGACGGCAGTGGCCTCGCTGTGCTGTTTCTTGGCCGCAGCGCAAATCTGATTCGGGAGCGGCGCATGGTGGTCCGTTACCTCGTTGATGCGGCTGACACGGTTGCGCATCAGTTTCACGTCACGCTGGATCTTGCCGCTGCCGCACCCACGCAGCGCCTGAGCCTGCCGGTGTGGATTCCCGGCAGCTACTTGGTGCGCGAGTTCGCCCGCCATGTCTCGGGTTTGCAGGCTTGGCGGGGGGGGCGGCCCGTGCCGGTGGTGCAGCTCGACAAATGCACCTGGGAGGTTCAAGACGGTCATCAAGACCTTGCACCCTTAGAGCCGCTGCGGGTGCGCTGGTCGGTCTACGCCTTGGACGCTTCGGTGCGCACCGCATGGCTCGATAGCGAGCGGGGTTTCTTCAACGGCACGAGTCTTTTCTTGGCCTGTGAAGGTTTGGAGGATCAGCCGCATCAGGTGCAGCTCACCGGCTTGCCCCAAAGGTGGGAGATCGCCACGGCGATGCGCACCGCTGCCGAAGCCGCGCCGGCTACCTTTGTGGCGGCCAACTACGACGAGCTGATCGACCATCCCTTTGAACTTGGCACCTTTTGGCGCGGGCATTTTGAAGCGGGCGGTCGACCGCATGAGTTGGTGATCAGCGGCGCGTGGCCCTTGGCCGATCACGCCCGTTTGCTGGCTCAGACCCAGCAGATTTGCGCGACGCAGATTCGTTTTTGGCACGGCGAGGGCGAAGGGGCGTCTTTGCCGCCGTTCGAGCGCTACGTCTTTTTGCTGCGCTTGGTGCATGAGGGCTACGGCGGGTTGGAGCACCGCGCCAGCACGGCGCTGATCGCCAGCCGGGCCGACATGCCCCGGTGTGACGAGGTGGGAGCCAGCATCCAAGGGCCGGGCGCGCTCAGCGACGGTCATCTGACCTTGCTTGGGCTGATCAGCCACGAGTATTTCCATACGTGGAACGTCAAACGCATCCGCCCGCCCGAGTTCGCACCCTATGACTTGGGGCGCGAGAACTACACCGAGCTGCTGTGGTTCTTTGAGGGCTTTACCTCGTACTACGACGATTTGATGTTGCTGCGCGCCGGCTTGATCGACGTGCCGCGTTATCTGGGGTTGGTGAGCAAGACGATCCGCCAAGTGCTCGATACGCCGGGGCGCAAGGTCCAAAGCTTGGCGCAATCGAGCTTTGACGCGTGGGTCAAGTACTACCGACCCGACGAAAACACCGTCAACGCCACGGTCAGCTACTACACCAAGGGGGCGTTGGTGGCGCTGGCGCTGGACTTGCGTTTGCGGGGGTTACTACCGGCATCTGGAGCCTCGCTCGATCAGGTCATGCAAGGTCTGTGGCAGCGCAGCCAAAGCGGTCCGATCACCGAGGCGATGCTGCTGGCCTTGGTGGCCGAGTACGCCGGTGCCGAGCGATCCGCCGGGGTGTGTGCCGAGCTGCTCAGCTGGGTGCATGGCACCGAAGACTTGCCGCTGCTTGAGCTGCTCCAAGCCGTCGGTGTGGCGTGGCAGGAAGACACCGCCTTGCTGCCGCAGCGCTTGGGCCTGCGCTTGCAGGAGACACCCAGCGGCATCAAGGTGCAAGCGGTGCTGCGCGGCGGGGCGGGCGAGGCGGCGGGCTTATCGGCCGGCGATGAATGGCTGGCCTTGGACGGCTGGCGCATCTTGAAGCTGCTGGAGGCTGCGCAGCTCGGTGCGGCCGAGCGTGCGCTGCCGCTGCTGGTGGCGCGCGACCGGCGCTTGCTGAGTCTGACCCTGCCCGCCACACCCAAGGCCACCACCGTCAGCTTGAAGCTGTTGGATGAGTCCTTGTTGACCGCTTGGTTGGGCGTGGCGTGAGCCGGGTGGGTTGGCGGCGCGCTGGGTTGCTGCTGGCGTTGCTGGTTGGCGTGATCGGGCTGCATATCGGCGGGTTGGGCGAGATCAGCGCGCAGCTCGAAGCCGCCCGCTCATCCGCTGCGCCCAAGCCCGCCATGCAGCGCATGCAAGCCACCTACGCCCGCAGCGTGCTGCCTACAGCCGCCCCCGCCCCCGTGGCGCATGCCCCGGCGCCGGTGGCCAAGAAAAAGCGCCGCCCCGCACCGGAGGTGGCCTTGGCGGCTGCCGCAGCTTCTGCGGCTTCAGAGGCCGCTTCAGAGGCCGCTTCAGCGGTGCCTGTCGAGGTGGCCGCCTCGGCCGAAGAGACTTTGGCGGTGGCCGCTTCAGCGCCCGAGGTGGCCTCGTCCAGCGTGGCTGAAGTTGCGCCAGCTTCGGCTCCCGTGTTCACGTGGCCGGTGTCCACCAAACTCAACTACAAGCTGCTGGGCAACTATCGCGGGCCGGTCGAAGGCCAAGCCCAAGTGGAGTGGCTGCGCCAAGGCGCGCGCTATCAGGTGCATCTGGACGTCAGCATCGGCCCTTCTTTTGCCCCCTTGGCCAGTCGCCGGGTCAGCAGCCAAGGGTTGATCGACGCCACCGGCTTGGTGCCGCAGCTCTACGAGCAAGAAACCCGCGTGCTGATGGGCAGCCCCCGCTTGGCCACGATCCGTTTTGAGCCCGACGGCATCACCTTGGCCAACGGTCGGCATGAAGCGCCCAAAGCCGAGATCCAAGACACCGCCAGCCAGTTCATTCAGCTGATTTACCTCTTCACCACGCGGGCCGAGTTGCACGCCCAAGGGGCCCAAGTGGCGTTGCCGCTGGCGTTGCCGCACCGCGTGGACCGTTGGATCTATGAGGTCGATCGCTTGGAGCCCCAAGAAACCTCGGTCGGGATGATCGAGGCTTTGCATCTCAAACCACGCCGGCAGGCTGATCCGGGTGATATTTCGGTCGAGATGTGGTTGGCACCGACGCTGCATTGGTTCCCGATCCGCATCCGCATGAAACAAGATGCCGAGACTTCTCTCGATTTGATTTTGGATAAGTGGCCCCAACAATCGGGTTCCTGATCACCCTGATCACCAGGATCGCCCAGACTGTGTTTTTCCAAGGAGTACGAACGTGACCCAGCCCCAGACCTTTGAAACCATCCGTGTTGAAACCCGTGGCGAGGGCGCTTTGCGCCAAGGCTGGATCACGCTGGACCGGCCCAAGCAACTCAACGCCCTCAACGACACCTTGATGGACGAGATGGGTGCGGCCCTGCTGGCGTTTGACGCCGACCCGGGTATCGGCTGCATCGTGCTGACCGGCAGCGAAAAAGCTTTTGCCGCTGGGGCCGATATTTCGATGATGGCGCCCTTCGATTTCGCCACCGCCTATACGCAAGGGCTGATCTCGCGCAACTGGGACACCCTGCGCCAAGTGCGTAAACCCATCATCGCGGCGGTGTCGGGCTTTGCCTTGGGCGGTGGCTGCGAAGTGGCGATGGCTTGCGATGTGATCATTGCCGCCGACAATGCCAAGTTTGGTCAGCCCGAAATCAAGCTCGGCATCATCCCCGGCGCGGGCGGTACGCAGCGTCTGCCGCGTGCGGTTGGCAAGGCCAAGGCGATGGACTTGGTGCTGACGGCGCGCATGATGGACGCCCAAGAAGCTGAGCGTGCCGGGCTGGTCTCCCGCGTGGTGCCTTTTGAGCGCCTGCACGCCGAAGTCGAACAAGCCGCCAGCGCCATTTGCGCCAACTCGCTGCCCAGCATCTTGGCGGCCAAGGAATGCGTCAATCGCGCCTTTGAAGCGCCGCTCAGCGAAGGCTTGCTCTACGAGCGCCGCATGTTCCACGCGCTGTTCTCGACCGCTGATCAAAAAGAAGGCATGGCGGCTTTCCTTGAAAAGCGCAAGCCGGTGTTCCAGCAACGTTGAAAGGATCTCACCATGTGGACCGCTCTGATTCGTCTGACCGTCCTTGCTGGGGTTTTGGCCGCACCGGGCATGGGGGTCGCTGAAGAGGCCTCCAAAGCCGCTTCTGGGGTGGAGACTTTGAGCGGTGATTCGCAGGCCGCGATGCTGGCCGATCACAACCGCTGGCGGGCCAAGGTGGGGGTGCCTGAGCTGCGCTGGGCCGAGGATTTGGCCCAGTCTTCAGCGCAGTGGGCTGAGCAGCTGCTCAAGGACCAGCGTTGCGACATGGTTCACAGCCATCGACTTGGTCTGGGCGAAAACCTGTTCTGGGCCAGCCCGTTGATGGGCTCTGACGGTTCCGTGGCGATCCAAGCGGTGAGTTCAGCCCAAGTGGTCGATGACTGGGGCCACGAAGATGCGGACTACGACCTCGCCACCAACACCTGCAAAACCGGCAAGATGTGCGGCCACTACACCCAACTGGTTTGGAAAAGTACCCAAGAAGTGGGCTGCGCCAAACACATCTGCCCGGCCAGCGATCAAGTCTGGGTTTGCCAATACCGCCCAGCAGGCAACGTGGTCGGAGAGCGGCCTTATTGACCCTTGGCCAGCGCCGCCAAACGTTTTTCCAATTCGGCGGCGGGCATGGCACCGGGGGAGCGGCTGCCGTCTTCAAAGATGATGGCCGGGGTGCCGTTGATGTGGTGCTTTTGGGCCAAGGCGGTGTTGCGCTCAATGGCGGTGCTGTCGCACTTGCCCATCATGCGTGGCGGGGTGGTGCCCTTGACCATCCAGTCGCGCCAGACGGTGGTGTTGTCCTTGGCACACCAGATGGCTTCGGACTTTTCCTTCGAGTCGCCACCTAGGATGGGGATGATGAAGGTGTAGACGGTCAGGTCTTTGACGCTTTGCAGATCGCGCTCGAACTTCTTGCAGTAGCCGCAGTTTGGATCGGCAAAGACGGCGATGCGGCGCTTGCCGGTGCCTGTTTTCCAGACCACCGCGTCCTTGAGGGGCAGGGCGGCGAAGTCGATGGCGGTGAGCTTCTCGACGCGTTCCTCGGTCAGGTTGCGTTTGGAGCTGGTGTCGATCAGCGCGCCTTGGATCAGGAAGTTGCCCTTGGCGTCGCTGTACATCACCTCGGTGCCGATACGCACTTCCCACAGCCCGGCCATCGGGGTGGCCCGCACTTCATCGATTTTGGGCAGATTTGCGAAGCGTTCGCTCAAGGTTTTACGGATCTCGGCCTCATCGGCGTGGGCGGCGCTGAACGACAAAGCGATCAGGGTGGCGGTGAGCAGGCGTTTGAACATGAACGACTTTCGACTTTCGACGTTGAGCTTTTCAGGAAGGGGTGTCACTGGCCATGGCTTGGGTGACCAGCCAGCGTTTGAGCGTGGGCATCTTATTGAGCAGGCTCATGCCTTGATTGCGCAAGGCTCTTACCGGGTCTTCAGGGCGTGAGAAAAGTTGCCAAAGGCCGTCTGAGACGCCACTGACGCTGCGCACATGCCAGGCGCGTTCACGCACATGGCGGCGCAGCAAGCGTTCATCGCCCAGCGAGCGCCAAGCTTCTTCGCGGCGCGCTTGGCCAAGAATTCGCGCCAAGCTGCTGACATCGGCCAGCCCCAGATTCAGCCCTTGACCGGCCAGCGGGTGGACTTGGTGGGCGGCGTCGCCCAGCAACACCCAACCCGGGCCGCAGCAGGGCTCAGCGTGGGCCGCAGCCAAGGGCCAAACCAAGCGCTCAGAGCCTAGGCGCAAGCGGCCTGCCTCAGGGCCACAGGCATCGTTGAGTGCGGCTTCGAAGTCCTCGGGGCTGAGCGCGGCGCGGGCCAGGGCGTCGGCGTGTGGCATCGACCAGACCAAGCCGAAGGAGGCGTTTGAGACGGGGCGATCAAAGGGCAGCAGGGCGAGGATTTCGGGGTTGCGGAACCACTGGTGCGCTACGCCTTGATGGGGCGCGTCGCTGACGATGCGGGCCGCCAAAGCGCTGTGGCCGTAGGCGTCGCGCTTGAACGTCACGCCGTGGGCCGCGCGGGCGGCGGAGTTTTTGCCTTCGCAGATCGCTTGCAACGGGGCGTCCACCGGCTGGGCCACGCGCTGCACATGCGGGGCGTAAAGCAGCGCTTGGGCCAGACCGGCGTCCAAGGCTTGGGCGTCCACGATCCAAGCCAACGCCGATTCACGCTGCTGCCAAGCCGAGAACTCAAGCTCGCCGCCCGCATCACCATGGATGCGCATGGCGTCCACGGCGGTGGCCGCGTCCACTGGCAAGGCATCCCAGACGCGCAGCGAGCGCAGCAAGGCGACCGAGCCGGCGTTGAGGGCGTAGGTGCGCACGTCCTCGGTGGGGGGGGCGGTGATCGCCGGGGGCGGGGCGGTGGTCAGCGCACTGGATATGCCTTGGCGGGCCAAGGCCAAGGCCAAGCTGGCGGCGACCGGGCCGGTGCCGAGAATGCAGATATCGACCGCACCGCTGACAGTTGAGTTCATGGCTGAAGAGGGTTGGGCGTGAGGTTGATGGCGGGCAAATATTACCCCGCCTTCTCAGGCCTCTCGGCCGCGTCCTCCAACGCCTTCAACCGGCGATACAAGGTCCGTTCGCTGACGCCGAGGCGCAAGGCCAGTTCGGCGCGGCTACCTCGGTGGGCCAGGACTTCGGCGCGCAGGAGGTCACGGCTGAGGTTGTGCAGGGAAAGCGGGACGGCGGCGACGGGCGGGAGTTGCATCGTGGGGAGTGGGGTCGTCGCCATGGCAAGGGGGTCCACGGACACCACAGGGCTGGCGCTGCTGCTGAACTCGGGTGTCAGGGCTTCTTCGACATGGTGAGGCTCAAGCACGGGGCCGTCGCAGAGCAAGCTGGCGCGTTCCAGCAAGTTGCGCAACTCACGCACATTGCCGGGAAAGTCGTAATCGGCCAAGCGGCCCAAGGTGGCCGGTGCCAGCGTCAAGGGGCGGTCACGGGTCAGCCGCGCCAGCAAGGCGGGCACCAGCAGGGCCAGATCCTCGCGGCGTTCACGCAGCGGCGGCAGGTGGATTGGGAAGGTGCTGAGGCGGAAGTAAAGATCGGGCCGAAACAGATTCTGCGACGCCATGTGGCGCAAATCGCGGTGCGTGGCCGAGATGACCCGAATATCCGCGTGACGCCATTCGGTTGAACCGACCCGTCGGTAGGTGCCTGACTCCAGCAAGCGCAGTAGCTTGACTTGCATCGGCAAGGGAATCTCGCCGACTTCATCGAGAAACAGCGTGCCGCCGCTGGCTGACTCGACCAAGCCTTGCTTTTGATGGGTGGCCCCGGTGAAGGAGCCGCGCTCGTGGCCGAACAGCTCACTCTCAAACAAATGTTCGGGCAAGCTGGTGCAGTCCACCACCACCAGGGGCTTGTGCGCCCGGCGACTGGCCGCATGCACCGCCCGCGCCACCAGCTCCTTGCCGGTACCGGACTCGCCTTGGAGCAGCACGGTGGCTTCGCTGGGTGCAACCCGAGCTACTTTTTGCAGCATGCGCTGAAAGGCGGGTGCGCGGCCCACCAGCTCCCACACCGCTGAAGCACCGCCCCCGCTCGCCGAGGTCGCCGTGCGCACCGCTTCCATCTTCTCGACGAAATAAGCCATCTCGCCCTCGGCATTGCGCAAAGGCAGCAGCTCAATGTTGACGTAGGCCTCGCCCTTGGGCGTGTGGTGCAGGTGCAAGACGCGCTCGCGCTGACCGGAGCCTCGGGCTTTGGCCAGTGGGCAGCACTCGCCAGCCTGATCGCAGGGCACGCTGAAGTGGTGTGACACCTCGTAGCACGTTCGCCCCACGACGCTGGCGGCTGGACTGAACTGCTTGCGATACGCCGCGTTGGCCGCCACGATGCGGTACTGCCGATCAAACAAGATGTGCGGCTCGGCCAAGCCTTCCAAGTACGACACCAACTCGGGCAACAACTTCACCCCAGACATCTGATACCCCTTTTATGTGCCGTCGATTGTGTCAGAGCACTGCCAAGACTGTCAGTGAGCGGCAGTAAGCCCCGTCCCTTGGATGCGACAGCCGCCCTGACTACCGGCTACCTTGATGCATAAAACGTGCCGAAATGCCCACGGCGTAGGCCGTGGCGCTGTTTTGCGGGCGTTGGTGGGCGTTGGCCGGGGTTGGCACGCTTCTTGGAATAGAGCAGCGTCCTCAAGAAATCGCTGTCATGTCATCCATCTCCTCTCGCTTCGCCTTTCGGCCACCCGCTCGCCCACGCCCGACTTGGTCGCTGCGTCACGAGTTGACCTTGATCGTCCTTATCAAGCTGGTGGCGCTTGGGATGCTCTGGGCCCTTACCAGGAACACATGACCATGTCTGATCAACTCGTTGACGTGTCACGGCTGCAATTCGCCGTCACCGCGCTTTATCACTTCCTGTTCGTGCCCCTGACCATCGGCATGACGTGGATGCTTGTCATCATGGAGAGCGTCTACGTCATGACCGGCCAAGCGGTCTGGAAGGACATGACGCGCTTTTGGGGCAAGTTGTTTGGCATCAACTTCGCGCTGGGCGTGACCACGGGCATCACGATGGAGTTCCAGTTCGGCACCAACTGGGCCTACTACTCGCATTACGTCGGTGACGTTTTTGGGGCCCCGCTGGCCATCGAAGGGCTGATGGCTTTCTTCCTTGAATCGACCTTCATCGGTCTGTTCTTCTTTGGCTGGGATCGCCTCTCGCGCCGCGAACATCTCTTGGTCACGATCCTGATGGCGATAGGCACCAACTTGTCGGCGCTGTGGATCTTGATCGCCAACGGCTGGATGCAAAACCCGGTGGGTGCCGAATTCAGCTGGCAAACCATGCGCATGGAAATGGTGGATTTCTGGGCCGTGCTCTTCAACCCGGATGCCCAAGCCAAGTTCGTTCACACCGTCTCGGCCGGCTACGTGACCGGCGCGATGTTCGTGCTCTCGATCTCGTCGTGGTACTTGCTCAAGGGCCAAGACATCGCCTTTGCCCGGCGCAGCTTTCGCGTCGCGGCGGCCTTCGGGTTGGCTTCGGTGTGCTCGGTGATCGTGCTGGGCGATGAATCGGGCTACACCGTGGGCGAGGCCCAGCAAACCAAGATGGCCGCCATGGAAGCCATGTGGGACACCGAACCCGCCCCGGCATCGTTCAACCTCATCGCTTGGCCCAACGAAGCCGAGATGAAAAACGACTGGGCCATCGAGATCCCGTGGGTGATGGGCCTGATTGGTACGCGCTCGATCCACAAGGAGATCCCAGGTATCAAGGAGCTCATCGCGCGCAACCGCCTCCGCATCATCTCGGGCATCGAAGCGGTCAAGGCGCTGGATACGCTGCGCCATGATCGCAGTCACCGGGAGGCGGAAGCCGTCCTCAAGCAACACCAAGCGGATTTGGGCTTCGGTTTGCTGCTGCGCAAATACGTCAAGTCCATGGACGATGTCACCCCAGCGCTGATCGACCAAGCGGCGCGCGACACCATCCCCAAGGTCACGCCGATGTTCTGGGGCTTTCGCGCCATGGTCGGCTTAGGGATGGCCATGCTGCTGCTCTTTGCGACTGCGTTTTGGTCCACGTTGAAGATGCGCTGCGGCGAACAACGCTGGCTGCTGCGCTGGGCACTGTTGATGCTGCCCGCGCCGTGGATCGCCTGCGAGTTGGGCTGGTTCGTCGCCGAATACGGTCGCCAACCTTGGACGATTTACGGCGTGCTGCCCACGCACCTCTCGGTGTCGAGCGTCAGTGTGGAGAGCGTCTACGGATCCTTAGCTGGCTTTGTCGCCTTCTACACCGTGCTGTTGATCATCGAGATGGGTTTGATGATTCGCTTTGCCCGCTTAGGGCCCGGCAGCCTAGGCACCGGCCGCTACGACAACGAAGCCCATTGACGGCTTGAAGGATTGAAGGATTCACCATGCTTTTCGATTATGAAACCCTCAAGGTGATCTGGTGGCTGCTGGTGGGCGTGCTGCTGGTGGGCTTTGCCATCATGGACGGCCACGACATGGGCGTGGGCAGCTTGCTGCCGTTTGTGGGCCAAGGCGACGATGAACGCCGCGTGGTCATCAACACGGTGGGCCCACACTGGGACGGCAACCAAGTCTGGTTCATCACCGCTGGCGGTGCGCTCTTTGCCGCTTGGCCGCTGGTCTATGCCACCGCATTTTCTGGTTTTTATTGGGCCATGCTGGCGGTCCTGTGGGCGCTGTTTTTGCGCCCCGTCGGCTTCGACTACCGCAGCAAGATCCATCACCCGCTCTGGCGTCAAACCTGGGACTGGGGTCTGTTCATCGGCGGGACGGTGCCCCCGCTGGTGTTTGGCATCGCCTTCGGCAATTTGCTGCAAGGGGTGCCCTTTTATTTCGATGACTTCTTGGTGTCGCACTACACCGGCAGCTTTACCGACTTGCTCAACCCCTTTGCGCTGCTGAGCGGTGGGGTGGCCTCGGCCATGATCATCCAGCATGGCGGCGTGTACTTGGCCCACCGCACTGAAGGCGATGTGCAGCGCCGCTCGATGCGTGCAGCGAGTGTGGCGGGTGTGATGGGCCTGGTCTTGTTCGCGGTGGCCGGTTTGTGGTTGGAGCACATCCCGGGCTACGTGATCACCTCCGTGATCGACCCCGCTGCGCTGCCCGATCCGCTCAACAAGACGGTGGTACGCGCTGACGGTGCATGGCTGGCTAACTTTCTGCACTGGCCGCTGATGTGGGCCCTGCCGGCCCTGACTTTGGTCGGTACAGGTCTGGCGATCATGTTGGGTCGGATGGGTCGCACAGGGTGGGCTTTTGTCGCCTCTTCGCTGTCCATGACCGGCATCATCGGCACCGCTGGGGCCGCGATGTTTCCCTTCGTCATGCCCTCATCCACGCATCCCAACGCCAGCTTGACGGCTTGGGACAGTGTTTCCAGCCCGCTCACTCTCAGCATCATGCTGGTGGCTGCGGCTGTTTTTATCCCGCTCATCGTCGTCTACACCAGTTGGGCGTACCGGGTGATGCGGGGCAAGGTCACGGTGGAGCATATCCGCCGCAACGCTCACAGCGCCTATTGATACCCCCCTATGCACCACCACACCCTATGTCCTACTCACCCTACGGTCTACGTTGACGTGCCTTGACGTTTCAAGAGGAGATTTTCATGTGGTACTTCACTTGGATGCTTGGCATCGGCTTTGCCGTCTTGCTGGCCATTCTGAATGCGATGTGGGGCGAACATGCCCTGGCTCGACACGAGAGTAACCGTGGCCATGCTGAGGCTGAGCCTTGAACTTGCTGGCCTTAGGGGTAGCGTGTGCCATCGCGCTGGTGGTCACCATCTACCCCCCTTTGTTGGTGAAAGCAGAGGGTCATGTTGACCATCTACGTTTGGTTTTGTTGATGTTGGCGATGGCGGCCGGTTTCGTGCGCGGCGTTGGCTACATCCCACGGCCACAGTGGCTGCGGTGGTTTTTTTCGACCCCAGCGGCTTTGGCTTGGTTGTTGCTAGCGTTCAGCTTGTGACCTGACCTATGCGTGATATGTACTTTCGACAGCTCTACGACACCCACCGCAGCGCCTTGTCCTATGTGCTGGCTGACCCTGAACAAGGCGAAGCCGTGCTGATCGACCCTTTGGTCGAGGACCAAGTTTTGCTGGCCGCCATCCTCCAAGAGCAAGGTCTGCGACTGCGTTGGGTGGCTCACACCCATGGTCACACCCCAGCCCATGTTCAAGCCGAGGCCTTGGGGCCGATAAGCCGCCATGCTTACAGCCGACAGATCGCCCGTTTTGACGCCGCGCCACCTTCCGGGTTGAGCTACGTCGATGATGGTGATGTTTTGCCCTTTGGCAAGGAGCGCCTACGGGTCATCGCCACCCCCGGCCATACCCCGTGCTCGATCAGTTTTTTGTGGCGCGACCGGCTGTTTTGTGGGGATGCGCTGCATTTGGGCGGTTGCCCACCGTGCAATGACCCCCACAGTGATGCGGGGGCCATGTACGACAGCGTGACCGCTAGGTTGCTGACGCTGCCCGGTGAAACGCTGGTGTTTCCCGGACACGATTTGGAGGGCCGCAGCGTCTCCACCATCGCGGAAGAGCGGCGGCGCAACAAGGCCTTTTCAGGCCGGTCGCGCGACGCCTTTATGAACCTCAGTCCAACGTCTCAGGCTTCGCCATCCACTCGCGGCCCTTGAGCATCGCTTCCCAGTACAAGGGCGGCATGATCCGTTCCTTCAGCAGCCAAGCCAGCCGTGAGGGGCGGGTGCCGTCGATCAGCCAGCTCGGGAAGCTCGGAGCGACCTTGCCGCCGTAGGTGAACTCGGCCAGCACGATCTTGCCGCGCTCGACGGTCAGCGGGCAGGAGCCGTAGCCGTCGTAATGCGCCGATACCTTGCGACCCGCGCGATCAGCCAACAGGTTTTCGGCCACCACTGGGGCTTGTTTGCGGGCGGCGGCCGCTGTCTTGGCGTTCGGCGTCGAACTCACATCACCCAGCGCGTAGATGTTGTTGTAGCGCCGATGACGCAAGGTGTGCTGATCCACTTCCACCCAGCCCGCAGCGTCGGCCAAGGGGCTGACGCGGATGAAATCGGGCGCTTGTTGCGGCGGGCAGACATGGATCATGTCGAAGCTGCGCTCGACCGTGTCCTTGGTGCCGTCCGGCTTGGTGCGGGTGAACACCGCTTTACGACCGGGGCCGTCAATGGCGGTGAGGTTGTGCGTGAAGTTGAGATCGACGTTGTAGCGCTTGATGTATTCCATCAAAGCCGGTACGTAGTCCGCCACGCCGAACAACGCTGGCCCAGCGGTCATGAAGGAAATGTTGATGTCCTTCAAGTGTCCTTGGCGTAGCCAATGATCGGCCGAGAGGTACATCGCCTTTTGGGGTGCGCCTGCGCACTTGATCGGCATGGTCGGCTGGGTGAACAAGGCCTTGCCCGACTTCAGCTCCTGCACCAGCTTCCATGTGTAGGGTGCCAAGTCGTAGCGGTAGTTGGAGGTGACCCCATTGCGGCCCAAGGTTTCGATCAGGCCCTCAATGCCGTGCCAGTTCAGCTTGATGCCGGGGCAGACCACCAGGTGCTTGTACTTGACCACCCGGCAACCGTCCAAGATCAAGGCATCTTGCTCGGGCTCGAAGGCGGCCACGGCTGCCTTGATCCAATGCACGCCTCGGGGCAGCACCGAACCCATCACGCGCACGGTTTGCTCAGCCGTGAACACCCCCGCACCCACCAAGGTCCAACCCGGCTGGTAGTAATGCACATCGGCCGGATCAATCACGGCGATGTCCAGATGCCGATCCCGCGCCAGCAGGCTCGAAGCCACGGCGGCCCCGGCCGCACCGCCACCGACGATGACGATATCGTGGCGGGCATCGGCGACATCCACTGGCGTTTTGCCCCCGTTAGCGATGCGGCGCACGACGCCGTGCATCTTGAAGCCCGCTTGGCTGGAGCGCTCCAAGATCTCGGGCAAGGGCATCTTGCCCGCTTGGGACAAGGCCCAAAGCGTGACTGAGCGCGTGCCGGTGCGGCAAAAGCCCAACACAGGTTTGGGTAAGGAGGCAAAGAGCTGGCCGAATTCGACCGCACTTTCGTCGCTGACCTTGCCCGACTCCACCGGCAGGTACACCGCGACCATGCCCAGATCTTCAGCCGCGCGGCTGATTTCCTTGAAAAGCGGTTGATCCCCGGCTTCCCCGTCAGGGCGATTACAAACCACCGAGCGAAAGCCCAGCTTGTTCAGTTCAGCGAGGTCAGTCGGCAGAATCTGCGCAGTGACTGACAGTTCAGGCGTGATGGCCCGGATTTCCATGGCTGGTTTCCTTGAGCGAAAAATAAATAAGCGAAGAAAAGTGGCGGGTTGAAGCTAGGTGACAACCTTCTGATCTAGCTCAAGATTCATGCCAGCGTTTTCCTCATCGTAAACCCGTAATTTTCATCACGCATTCAGGTTGCATGCGTATCTATTTCTACCGCGCTAGCGTGACCCCTGACAACTTGTGGCAGTGATTGGCAGTTTTTGGCAGTTATGTGACAGTTTCATGGCCTTGGATTGGCAGTTTTGAGACGCACCTTGCGCTGGCGAAAAATCCCCAAAACAGCGTCAGGGTACCGCACAGGGTATGCTTGAGGCATGGCTAAAAACCCCACTCCTCTCAAATTTCTGGCTCCTGGTTGGTACGCCATCGTCATGGGCTTGGCAGGCTTGGCACTGGCTTGGCAGCGTGCTGTGCCCTTTATGGGTGAGCAGGCTAGTTGGGTCGCTTGGGCGCTTGGCGGCTTGGCGGTGCTTGTTTTTGCTGTGCTGGCGCTCTTGACGATGATGCGTGGTCAGCGCTATCCCGAGGCCTGGGCTGAAGATCGACGCCATCCCGTGCGCCATACGTTCATTGCCGCCTTGCCGATTGCCATGCTGCTGCTGGCCACGGTGGCGGTGACCTTGAACGGTGTGAGTGAGTCGGCGCGCTGGCTATGGTGGATGGGCAGCCTGACACAGATTTATGTCTCGATTTGGGTGCTGTCACGTTGGTGGCAGGGGCCGCAGGCTGGTGGTTTGGTGTGGGCCAGCGTTACACCCGCGTTACTCATTCCGGTGGTGGGCAATGTGCTCGCGCCTCTGGCGGGGGTGCCGTTGGGGCACGCCGAGTGGTCGGCCGCGCAATTTGGCATCGGCTTGTTGTTTTGGCCGGTGGTGCTGACGCTTTTGGCGGCCCGCGTGGTGATCCAAGGGCTGTGGCCTGAACGCCTGATGCCCACGTTGTTCATCCTTATCGCCCCGCCAGCCGTCAGTGGTTTGGCCTTGCTGCAATTGGGTGCGCCGGTCTTGGTGGCTTGGGTGCTTTGGGGCATCGCCTTCTTCAGCTTTGCGTGGGTCGCCACCCAAATGCCTCGGATCACGGGGCTGCCTTTCTCCCCGGTCCATTGGGCGATGTCTTTTCCGCTCGCGGCCTTGACGGCCTTGACCTTGCGGCTGGGGACACCCGGCACGGCGATGGGTTTGCTGGGGGTTACTTTGCTGGCGCTGACCTCGTTGATCATCCTGAGCTTGGTCACGGCCACGGTGCGGGGGCTGCGTGAAGGCACCCTCTTGGCACCCGAGCAGATCGCCAGCATCCAACCCGCCCCCTGAGCGGCGTGGGCTGGGCCATAATCCTTCGGCCTTATTTTCAAGCCCTACAAGGAAGTGCCCATGTCCGACCAGCCCGTGTTTCAGATTCAGCGTGTTTATCTCAAAGATCTGTCGTTGGAGCAGCCCAACTCGCCGCAGATCCTGACCGAACAGGGTCAACCGCAAGTGGACGTGAACCTCGGCATCGAGGTTCAGCCCATCATCGACGGCATCTTTGAAGTGGCGGTGGTCGCCACCGTGACGGCCAAACTGCAAGATCGGACCTTGTTCCTGATCGAAGCCAAGGAAGCCGGCATCTTCGAAGTGCGCAACATCCCGGAAGATCAGCTCCAACCCGTGCTGGCCATCGCCTGCCCGTCGATCATCTATCCGTACTTGCGTGCCGTGGTGGCCGACACCATCACCCGTGCTGGCTTCCCGCCGGTGCATTTGGCCGAAGTCAATTTCCAAGCCATGTTTGAAGCCCAGCAGCAAGCTGCTGCGACCGGCTACAACGCCTGATCGCGGTCCAACGCAAGAGAGCGAGCTGCCATGCACATCAGTGTGCTCGGAGCCGGTGCCTGGGGCACGGCCATCGCGGCCCAGGCTGCCCTGCATCACCCGACTGTTCTGTGGGTCCGTGACCCCATTCAAGCCGAAGCGATCGATCGGCAACGCGTCAACGCGCGCTACCTGCCGGACATCTCTTTGCCGCAAGACCTGCGCATCACGGACGATTTCAGTGCCGCGCTTTGGCATGCCGCCACCGAGTCCCCTGCGCAAGGGGACGGTGTGGGCCATGGTCATGGTGACGGTGGCCCGGCCGCCCCACCTGCCGGTTTGATCGTGCTGGCCACACCCATGGCCGGCTTGCGCGACATGCTGGAGCGCTTGAGCCAAGCGCCGGTGGCCGAACGCTGCGCGGTGCTCTGGCTCAGCAAAGGGCTAGAAGCTCGCACCGGCCGGCTCGGCCATGAAATCGCCCAGCAAGTGGCACCCACGCTACGGGTAGGCGTGCTTTCAGGGCCGAGTTTTGCCGTCGAAGTGGCTCGCGGCCAGCCCACCGCCTTGGTCGCCGCCAGCACCGATGCCTGGGTGCGCCAATTGGCCGTGCGGGCTTTCCACAGCCCACAGCTGCGCATTTACTCCTCGACCGATCCGGTGGGAGTGGAGGTCGGCGGTGCGGTCAAGAACATCATGGCCATCGCCACCGGCGTGATCGACGGCATGGCGCTGGGCCTCAACGCCCGTGCGGCACTCATCACCCGAGGCTTGGCCGAGATCACCCGCCTCGGTGTCGCACTCGGCGCACAAACCGACACCTTCATGGGCCTCTCGGGTCTGGGCGATTTGGTGCTCACGGCCACGGGAGACTTGTCACGCAATCGCCAAGTCGGCCTCAAGCTGGCCCAAGGCATGACGCTGGCGCAGATCTTGGACGAGCTGGGTCACGTGGCCGAAGGTGTCTACAGCGCTCGCACGGTGTTGCAACGTGCCCGCACGCTGGGTGTGGACATGCCGATCACCCGTGCAGTTGTGGCGTTGATCGAAGCCCAATGGACCCCGCAGCAAGCCGTACAGGCGCTGATGAGCCGAGAATCACGCGCCGAACATTGAGCCCACATCACCAGAGAGAACGCCATGCGCCGCCACCGCCCCTGCTTATTTTTGCCTTTGCCCACCCTGCTGATCGCTGTGGTGCTGAGCCTCGGAGCCGGTGCGGCCCAAGCCGACACCTTTAGCCGACTCAAGGACGGCCTGACCGCCTACATGAAGGGCGACTACGGCACGGTCATCAAAACCCTGGCCCCCTTGGTCAAAACCGGCAACATCACCGCCCAGTACCTGACTGCCAGCTCGCAACTGAACGCCAAAGCGCCCTTGCGGGATCTGGCCGCTGGTGAGGCCACCTTGCTCAAGCTGGCCGACCAAGGTCATGTGGCGGCCATGCGTGATCTGGGCAAGATCAATACGTTTGTCAAATCACCGACCAATCTGCCCGAAGCCCAAAAGTGGCTCACTGAAGCGGCTGAGCGTGGCAACGATGACGCCCAAAACATGCTGGGCGTGATGCTGCTGTCGGGTGACGGCGGCATCAAGATCGACGCCGTACAAGCCTACAAATGGCTCTTATTGGCGGCTGAACGCGGCCATGTGCTCTCCGGCCTGATGCTCGAAAGCGACAAGTTCACGCCCGAGCACAAAACCCAAGGCGCTGCGTTGGCCAAGGACTGGAAGCCGAGCCGCTGATCCCGGTTCAACCGGCTCAAATCAGCTCACACCGCGCCGGCATAGCCCTGCTGACGCCAAGCGTCAAACACCGCCACTGCCACAGCGTTGCTGAGGTTGAGGCTGCGCTGCTCGGGACGCATGGGCAAGCGCACGCGCTGCGCAAGGGCAAATTGATCGCGAATCGCCTCTGGCAAGCCCCGGGTTTCGCAACCAAAGACCAACCAGTCGCCCGGCTGCCAAGTTTGCGCCGCCAAACCGTGGCTGCCCCGGGTGGTGAAGGCAAACATCCGCGCCGGATCTGGGGCTTGGCTGGCGATGAAAGCCGCCCAGTTGGCGTGACGCCGCACCGGGGCGTACTCGTGGTAATCGAGCCCAGCGCGGCGCAGCAAGCGGTCATCCATCGAAAAGCCCAGCGGCTCGATCAGATGCAGCTCGCAGCCCGTGTTGGCGGCCAAGCGGATCACGTTGCCGGTGTTGGGCGGGATTTCGGGTTCGACAAGAACAATACGGAACATGGCAAAACGTTGGTAAACCTTGCAGGTCAAGGACGCCAAGGCTACCCGAGTCAGGCGACGTCAAGTCATATCGAGCGGCGTGCGTGCCAAGACCCACACATGCACCGACTGCACCCCGGCGCGCCGCAAGGTCAGCGCCAACTCGGTGACCGTGGCCCCCGTGGTCATCACGTCGTCCACCACCGCCACCCGCGCCCCTTTGAACCAGCCCTGCGCGCCGGGGGCCAGCACAAACGCACCGCGCAGATTGTGCAAACGATCAGCGCGTGAAAGCTCGCGCTGCGAAGGGGTTTCACGGCAGCGCAGCACCGCGCTGGGCTGCGTCGGGATCTGCAACTGGGCAGCCAGACAGCGCGCCAGCTCCCACGCCGGGTTGTGGCCTCGGGCCAGCAGTCGGCCGCGCGCCAAGGGCACCGGCACGATCTGCTCCGGCCACGCCTGTTCGGCATAAGCGGCGCGCAAAGGCGCTTGCATCAACTCGCTCAAAGGCCGGGACCAACCGGCCCCTTCCAGACGTTTGAAGCTGTGGATCACCCGCTGCCACGGCGGGCCATAACGCAAGGCGGCGATGGTGCGCTCGAACGGCGGCCGATCAGCCTGACAGCGCGCACAGAGCGCACCGGGTTCAGCGGCTGGCATGGCGCAGACGGCACAAACAGCACCAACGGCACGCAGCGCCTGTCCCGCCCCCGACGGTGGCGCAGCAAAGCGCGCCAGACACGCCGCACAGAAGACCTGTCGTTGCCAAGACCGACAGATCGCACAGGCACTGCCTCCCCAAGCCATGTCACCTCCCCGTGCTCACTATACTGCCCACCCACCATGACCAAGCCCACCCGCGTTGACCCTCACGCCCTGCTGCGTTGGCAGACTTTGCAGCGCCTTGCCCCTGCGCCTTGGCTGCATCAAGAGGTGGCCCAGCGCATGGCCGAGCGCCTCAGTTGGATCAAGCGTGAGCCCCAACACATCATCGACTGGTGGAGCCACCACGGCGGCGGGTTGGAAGCACTCCAGCGTCAATACCCCCGCGCCCACATCGCCACCATGGAGCCCGGTCAACGTGAGCCCACCGCCGTATCGACGGCGACGTCGGCACCAAGCTGGTGGTCGTGGATGCGCGGCAAAACCACTTCAACCCCAGCCACCCCGCCAGCGCAGGCGGAATTGCTCTGGTCGAACATGGGCTTGCATGGCGTCGAGGATGGTCCGTCCTTGATGCAGCGCTGGCTCGACGCCTTGGCGGTGGATGGCTTTTTGATGTTTTCCTGCTTCGGCCCCGACACCTTGCGTGAGCTGCGCGCGCTCTACGCCACCCAAGGCTGGGGCGAGGCCCACAGCCCCTTCATCGACATGCACGATCTGGGCGACGCCTTGGTACACGCCGGTTTTGCCGACCCGGTGATGGACATGGAAGTGATCACCCTCTCGTGGCCCAGCGCGCAAGCCTTGCTCACCGAGCTGCGCGGCTTGGGTCGCAACACCGCGCCGCTGCGCTTCAACGGCCTGCGCACCTCGCGCTGGAAAGCCCAGCTGGAGGCTGAACTTGAACAGCAACTCGGCCCCAAGCCGAAGCTGAGTTTCGAGATCATTTACGGCCACGCCTTCAAACCCGAGCCGCGCGTCAAGGTGCAATCTGAAACCACCATCACGCTTGACACCTTCCGGGGCATGACCCGCAACACCGCCCGCAAGAACTCGCCATGAGCCGTCCAGTCTGCCTTGATCGCCGTACCTTGCTGACGCTGCTGATGGGGGCGATGGGATCGATCAGCACGGCCATGCTCAGCGGCTGCGAAGAGCGTCAGCACTTCAATGCGCTCAACATCACCGGCGCCACTTACGCCCAAGGGTTTGATCTGCTGGACCAGCACGGCCAGCGCCGGACCTTGGCCGACTTTCGCGGCAAAGCGGTGTTGGTGTTCTTCGGCTACACCCAGTGCCCGGACATCTGCCCGACCACCTTGAACGAGATGGTCGAGCTCAAACGGCTGCTCGGCCCCGACGGCGACCGCTTGCAAACCGTCTTCATCAGCGTGGACCCCGAGCGCGATACCCAAGCACTGCTGAAAAATTACATCGACGCCTTCGACCCCAGCTTTGTGGCCCTGCGCGGCACCGCCGAAGAAACCGCCGCCGTGGCCAAAGCCTTCAAAGTGGTCTACCGCAAAGCCCCCGGCAAAACCCCCACCAGCTACACCGTCGATCACACCGCCGCCTTCTTCGTCTTCGACCCCCAAGGCCACATCCGCCTCTACGTCCGTCCCGGCCTGCGCCCCGCCGACTTGGTCTCCGACCTCCAACAACTACTCCAGGCAGCCCCACCGGCTTGAGGGTTGAACTCAAGTTGACTTATGGGGAAGTCCTTGTAGATGGGTTAGGCCACAGAGTTTCGCCCATTAGTCGCCCCCGACAAAGTACGCCATCTTCCACTAGCCACCTACGAGGCGAAACCCAGCCCGGAATCGAGTTCCAGCGTTTGCGGGGCACTGAATGTACTCGGGCCCCTCAGCACCACACTTCGCTCGGCTCGCCAAGGCAAGATCCCGAAGGTACTGCGGGTTCTTCTTCCACTCCGCGATAGCCTGATCGGCATCGCTGTCACCTCCAAAGCTCCAGACAAAGTTCTGAACCATGGCAGAGCGCAAAGCGTTGAAATCCTTTCTCTGCGAAGCGTCGCCGATCTGGGAAATGACCTTCTGGAGTTCTGGCGAAATACTCGACTGCTTCGCGATTCCGTGATCGCCCGCGCAAGCGTTCATTGCCGCGAAGCCAAAAGCGATTGCTGCAAAGGTTGTACGCATTTCTGTGGCCCAACGCCCAAGGTAAGCGGCGCTGCGGAGCACCGAAAGTGCGCAGGGCACCAACACAGGCCATGAAAATGCCGAAGGCATGGCCTGTTTTGGCGTCCGCTTGACCGACCAGTTAGGCTGGCGACTGGCGCTCGGTTCATTGCGCATGCCAATCATGATTGCAGTGCGGGCACCACTGAGCTTGCCAAGTTCGAAGCTCGCCCTCGCACTTCGGGCAGTGAGCAACCTTCTTCGGGCAGGATTGCTCTAGGTTATGGCGAAGCCAAGTGTTTGCTTGCTCAAGTGTTGCACTGTTGAGTCGAGCTAACGCGGCCGGTCTATCTTGGGGAGCCAGTTTCCCAAGTTGCATAAGAACGGGCAGAGTCACGAGCGGAGCCTCGTAGTTCTCGCCGCAACGCTTGCAAAATTGAGCTGACTGCTGCATGGGCCTAACGAATGAAAGTGACATCCCCGTTCCGGGGTGAGACGATGGGGTCACGAAATCTCATACGTGCTCGTTTCAAAAAGGAGAGTCTCGTGGCTATTGTGTTTGCGCTGCAGGCGTGGATGAGCCGACCGATTCCCCTTCTGGCTTGCAGCGGACTTCGACTGGAGCACGGCACTGACCGTTGAAGAGCTGCGCCAGAACGACAAGGAGAGGCGCTGTCAGGCTCTCGGCTTCATCGGTGAGCACCTGTGCATGCTGTATGCCGCGCATTCCCAACCCTGAGCAGATCGACGAAGACGCGCCGGAAGCCACGGCCGAGTGGTTTGACAAGGCCCACCCGGCCAGCGAGGTGCTCGCGGACTTGCTAGGCAACGCTGCTGCGCGCGAGATGCTCAAGCCCAAACAAGGCAGGCCTGCCTTGGCGCACCCAGAAATTCAAAAGAGCTAACGCAGTCGAGCTGCGGCCATTTCCGGGGCGCGATTCAGGCTTGTGGGATTACCGCGCCGAGAGCACTTCCCAGCGTTCGAGCAGGCTCATCAGTTCGGTGTCGAGGACTTCGTAGCGGGCTTGGGTTTGGGCGATGCGGGCGGTGCCTTCTTGGTAGAGCTCGGTGCCGGCGAGGGCATCGGCCAAGACTTTTTGTTCTTTTTCCAAGGTGGCGATGCGGGCGGGCAGCTCATCGAGCTCGCGTTGTTCTTTGTAGCTGAGCTTGCGCTTCGGTGTGACCGGGGCCGGAGCAGCGGCGGCTGGGGCCGGCGCGGCTTTCACGCTGGCGGGGGCGGCTGCCGGAACGGCGGACGTGTTGGCGGCGGCTTTGGCCAAGGCAGCGGCGCGTTGGGATTGGATCAGCCAGTCTTCGACCCCACCTTCGTATTCGCGCCAACGGCCTTCACCTTCGGCCACGATGGTGCTGGTGACCACGGCGTCGAGGAAGCGGCGGTCGTGGCTGACGAGGAAAACGGTGCCGGGGTAGTCCTGCAACAACTGCTCCAGCAGCTCCAGGGTTTCGATGTCCAGATCGTTGGTCGGCTCGTCCAGCACCAAGACATTGGCCGGGCGGGCAAAAAGACGCGCCAGCAGCAAGCGGTTGCGCTCGCCCCCCGACAGGCTGCTCACTGGCGAATTGGCGCGCTGCGGCGAGAAGAGGAAGTCGCCCAAGTAACTCATGATGTGCTTGCGCGCACCGTTGATCTCGACCCACTCGCTGCCCGGGCTGATGGTGTCGGCCAAGGTGGCCTTGAGATTCAAGCCCGCACGCAGCTGATCAAAGTAAGCCACTTGGATGTTGGTGCCCAGCCGCACCCGACCGGCATCGGGGGCCAGTTGGCCCAAGATGATCTTGAGCAGCGTCGTCTTGCCCACGCCGTTGGCCCCGATCAGACCGATCTTGTCGCCGCGCAGCACCGTGGTGCTGAAGTTGCTCACCAGTTGACGCTCGCCATAGGCCTTGTCCACGCCTTCAAGCTCAGCCACGATCTTGCCGCCCGAAGCGCCGGCGTCGATATCGAGCCGCACCCGGCCGACCACATCCCGGCGCGCCGAGCGGTCCGAACGCAGTTTCACCAAACGCTCGATCCGACTGACGCTGCGCGTGCGACGCGCTTCCACGCCCTTGCGGATCCAGGCTTCTTCTTGCGCCAACACCTTGTCGGCCCGGGCGCTGGCCTGAGCCTCGGCGTCAAGCTCGCGCAGTTTGGCGGCTTCAAAGGCCACAAAATTGCCCGGATAACTGCGCAACTGGCCTCGGTCGAGTTCGACGATGCGGGTCGAAACAGCGTCCAAAAACGCCCGGTCGTGGGTGATCACCACGACGGCCCCGCGAAACGCGATCAACAGCGTCTGCAACCAGAGGATGGCTTCGAGGTCGAGGTGGTTGGTTGGTTCATCAAGGAGCAACACCTGCGGCGCGGCGACCAAGGCTTGGGCCAAAGCGACGCGCTTGCGCATGCCGCCCGACAAGGCCTCGACGCGGGACTCGGCCACCAAGCCCAAACGCTCCAGCGTTTCAGTGACACGCTGCTCCCACGTCCAGCCGTCCAAGGCTTCGATGCGGGTTTGCAGGGCATCCAGATCGTCGTCCGGCCCGTGAGCTTCGAAGCGCTCGCGCAGCGCCTTGGCTTCAGCCACGCCTTCGCTCACCGCGTCAAACACCGTCACCCCCGGCGCAAACAGCGGCTCTTGAGGCACGTAATAGCGCCGCAAGCCTTGTTGGAGCTGCACCAAACCGTCGTCGGGCTTTTCCAGCCCGGCCAACAGTTTCAGCATCGAGGACTTGCCCGTGCCATTGCGACCGATCAGGCCGACGCGTTCGCCCGGCTCCAACGCCAGCGAGGCTTTGTCGAGCAGGGGAACGTGTCCGTAGGCCAAAGAGGCCGCTTGGAGTGTGATGAGAGCGATGGCGAGACTCCGAGAAGACTGAGCAAAAAGGTGGCTGAAATGCGGTAGCCCGGGATTCATGGCGGCAAGCTGCACG
>NZ_JBYSVC010000014.1:0-41344 GCF_057922285.1 Leptothrix toolikensis (SeqCode) | reverse complement strand
ACCTTGCTCGACCACGGCACGCTGTTCGTCGCCCGCTTCGACACAGACGGCAAGGGCGCATGGCTGCCGCTGGTTCACGGTCAAGGCCCCTTGACGCCCGCCAACGGCTTTGCCGATCAAGGCGAAGTGCTGATCAAAACACGCCAAGCCAGCGACTTGCTGGGTGGCACCAAGATGGATCGCCCCGAATGGACGGCGGTCGATCCCAAAACCCGCAAGGTGTATTGCACGCTCACCAACAACAGCCAACGCGGGGCCGATAAGTTCCCTGGCACGGACGCCGCCAACCCCCGGGTGAACAACACCATGGGCCACATCATCGAGTGGCTCGACGACGGCGATTTCGATGGCACCCACCTGACTTGGCAGCACTTTGTTTTGGCCGGCAACGCGACCAACAACAACCTCAATGCGCGCGGCAACGTCAAAGGCAACGCGTTCGGCTGCCCAGATGGCCTGTGGATCGACGGCCGGGGCGTGTTGTGGATCGAGACCGATATGTCCACCAAGGACATGGGTCAAGGTGATTTGGCCGGGCTGGGTCACAACGCTATGCTGGCCGCCGACCCCAGCACTGGAGAGATCCGCCGCTTCCTTGTCGGCCCCGCCGGCTGCGAAATCACCGGCGCCACCGGCACCCCCGACGGCTGCACGATGTTCATCAACATCCAGCATCCCGGCGAAAGCCCCCACGAGCGCAGCGACCCCGACGCGCCCCGAAAAATCTCCAACTGGCCCGACCAGCGCCCCGATGGCCGGCCCCGCTCGGCCACGTTGGTGATCCGCAAAATGGATGGCGGGCTGATTGGGACGTGAGCCGAAGCAAATGGGAACCCACCCGTCGATGACATACGATCCCTGCCATGCGTCATTCCCCTATGTCATGGCTTCTATGGCTCACTTGCTTCGCCAGCGGCGTCTTACTGCTCGGCGGCGCTCACGCTGCAACACCCCCGCAAGCCGCTGAACAAGCCGAGCCCTGGGCATTCAAGGCCACCTCGTCTTGGTACAGCAGCGCCCAAACACCGGAGTCGGTGGATCTGAATCTGCGGGCGGGACAGGGGCCGCATGTGGTTTGGGTGGGGCAGTACCACGATCCAGTTTTCGATCAGGGCCGGGCCGGGTGGGAATACAGCGCGCAAGGCGCGGGATGGCAGGTGGTGCCCTCCCTACAAGTCGCCACCCATGGCTATGCCAGCGGCTCATTCAGTGCGCAACTGGGTCAGAAGGTTTATGCGCTGCTGGGTTGGGGGCGGAGCAACTTGCAGCCGTACATGAATCTCAATTTCGACCCCAATGACGCCTACACCTTGGGGGCCGGCATGCGCGGCAGAAGCTCAACGCTGTCTTTGTTCATGGTCAAGGATGACCGACTGCATACCGATCAAATCATTCACCACTTGGTCTGGCGCTACACCCCCGAAGAAGGCCGACGTTGGACGGTCGATCTTTCCAGCAAACGAGGCCGGCCCACTGAAAATGACCCCAGCCTGAGCGGCACCGGCGTGGCACTCACCTACGACCACCACGCCTTTTTTGTACGCTTGGCGCAGGAGCAAAAAGTCAATTTCACGCCCGATGATCAAACCCGCATCGCACTGGGGATGCGCTTTTGACCAAGGGCCGATTCAAAGATGTGGACATCCACAATCGACACCCCTGATCCGAGCCGTTACGGTCACACCCATACGTGTCAACCGACCACTGGATACCTCGCACCATGAAACGTCTCACGGGTCACCTCTATTTCTGGGTCCTCCTTGCCATCCTTGCGGGCGGCACCTTGGGCTATCTCGACCCCAAAACCGGGGCCAGCCTGAAGCCGCTGGGGGATGGCTTCATCGCGCTGGTGAAGATGCTGATCAGCCCAGTGATCTTCTGCACGGTGGTGCTGGGCATTGCCGGCTCGGGCGACATGAAGAAAGTCGGCCGCGTGGGCGGCAAAGCGCTGATTTACTTCGAAGTCGTCTCGACCTTCGCCTTGGTCATCGGCCTGATCGTGATGCACGTGCTGCGGCCGGGTGACGGCTTCAACATCGACCCCAAAACGCTCGACGGCAAGATGGTGGCCAATTACGCCAAGGCCGCCTCAGAGCAAAGCACGGTCGATTTTGTGCTGCACATCATCCCCAAAACCTTCACCGATGCGTTCACCGGCTCCGGTGATTTGCTTCAAGTGCTGCTGCTGGCCGTGCTGTTTGGCTACGCCATGATGCACATGGGTAAGGTGGGTCAGCCGGTGCATAAGTTCATCGAAGACGCATCCCACATCTTCTTCGCCATGATGGCCACCGTGATGAAACTGGCCCCGTTGGGTGCGGGGGGTGCCATGGCCTTCACCATCGGCAAGTACGGCATCGCTGCGCTTAAGCCGCTGGCCGCGCTGATGGGCAGCTTCTACCTGACGTGCGTGCTGTTCGTACTTATCGTGCTGGGCAGCATCGCCGCCCTAACCGGGTTCAACATCCTGCGTTTCATCGTCTACATCAAGGATGAACTGCTCACGGTGCTGGGTACATCGTCGTCGGAATCGGCTTTGGTGCCGTTGATGAGCAAATTGGAACGCATGGGGTGCTCCAAGTCGGTGGTCGGTTTGGTCGTGCCTTCAGGCTATTCCTTCAACCTCGACGGCACCAACATCTACCTGACCATGGCCGCGCTGTTCGTCGCCCAAGCGCTGAACATCGACCTCAGCCTCACGCAGGAGCTGACGATCTTGGGCGTGGCCATGCTGACGTCCAAGGGCGCATCGGGCGTGACCGGGGCCGGCTTCATCACTTTGGCAGCCACGCTGGCGGTGGTGCCGACCATCCCGGTCGCCGGCTTGGCGCTGATTTTGGGCATCGACCGCTTCATGTCCGAAGCACGCGCACTGACCAATTTCATCGGCAATGGTGTCGCCACCGTGGTGGTGTCCAAGTGGGAAAAAGAACTCGACCACGCCAAGATGGCCGACGCCATGCAAGGTCGCTGATGCGCCAAAGGGCCCACCTCGCAAGATCGGTGCTGATCGGTTTGATCAGCCTGATCTCACTGCCGCTGCTGCTTTCTTGCGGTGGCGGTGGCGGAGGTAGCCCCGACACCGTGATCACGCAGGACTACGGCGGCTTCAAGCTGCTCTACGACTGCACCGAGCACACGGCGCTGCGCTACGAATATCCTCTGGGCTTCGACACCGGCTACTTGCCTCGCCCGGCCAATTTCACGTTCGACCCGAGCTTGCCGGCCGGTTGCACTCAGCAAACCAGCACCGCCACCTACGCCAGCGTGGTCAACGGTTGGGACCGGGGCCACTTGGTGATGTCGAACCACATGGACTACGACGCCACGTTTTTGCTGCGCGCCAACTACATGACCAATGTGGTGCCGCAGGTGGGGACGTTCAACCGGGGCATCTGGCTGGACGCCGAAAACGTGGCCGAGTGCTACCGCGATATCGCGCCGCTCACGGTCTACGGCGGCGTGGTCTACACCGATCCGAGCAACGATTTCTTCCTCGCCAGCCACGGCATCCGCACGCCGGATTGGTTCTGGAAAGCCATCGTCAGCACCGATCCACTCACCCAACAACCGATCGCCATCGCTTGGGTCATCCCCAACCAAAGCAACCTAGGACCCTTGGACAGCTATCTGGTGAGCTTGAACGAGCTCGATCAGCAGATCGGTGCCTCGATGGTGGCTATTGCTGGCGTGCCTGCGGACGTGCGCGCCAGCAAACCCGTCACCACTTGGCCCCTGCCCGCCAACTGCTCCTTCGCCCGCACCGCAGGCTCAGCGATGTGATGAAATGGGGTGAACCCAGCTACACACATCCTCTGAGGAGCACATACATGGTCAAGATTTTGGTTGCTGTCGATGGCTCAGCCGCTTCCCTTGCGGCGGTTGAACACACCCTGCACCTCAGCCGCGAAGGCTTGCCGGTGCAATTGGTCTTGGCAAACGTCCAAGAACCCGCCTCGCTTTATGAGCTGGTGGTCGCCCACGATGCCGCCGTGCTTGAAGAAGTCAGCACGGCTGCGGGCTTCCACCTCTTAGCACCCGCCGAAGCGCTGGTGCGTGCCACCGACGTGGCTTTTGAGAGCGTGGTGGTCTCGGGCGACCCGGCCCACGCCCTGGTCGATCTGATCGAACTACACGCCTGCAACATGGTGGTCATGGGCGGGCGCGGCTTGGGCAGCATGCGCAGCGCCTTGCTCGGCTCGGTCTCACAAACCGTACTGCATCACACCTCGGTGCCGGTCACGATCATTCGGCATCTGGCCGTCGAACCGCCTGAGGCCGAGGACACCGACGACGTGGAAGCGACGCCAGAAGCCGCCGCCAACGTCGGCTGATCAAGGCAAATCAGTGCCCTCAGGGGGCGTATCCGAGGGCCGAGGGCCGATCAGGGGGCCCAAGCGGGTCTTGAGGCTCACGTCCCGCTGTGCGTTGAGTAAGGCGCTGTAGTAGCTGGTGTTGGCCAACACCTTCTTGACGTAATCACGCGTCTCGTTGAAGGGAATGGTTTCAACCCACGCGGCGGCCTCCATGGTTTGGCCTTCACGCCAACGCCGCGAGCGACTCGGCCCGGCGTTGTAGGCCGCCGCCGCCAAGGGCTGCGAGCCATGGAAGCTATCAAGCACCATCTTCAAATAGCCCGTGCCCAGACGCAGGTTCATATCCCGCTGGCTGATGTTGTCGGGGTGATAGGCCAAACCCATTTTTTGGGCGGTCCACTTGGCCGTGGCAGGCATCACTTGCATCAAGCCTGCGGCCCCAACGTTGGAGCGCGCCACCGTGACAAAACGCGATTCTTGGCGGATCAAGCCGTACACATAGGCTGGGTCCACACCGACGTCCTTGGTGATGCGCAAAACGTCCTCCCGAAACGGCGTCGGGAAGCGCTGGCTCATGTCGATCTCTTGGCGACTACGGTCACTGGCGTTGATGCAACGGTCCCAGATCTCCAGCGCACAAGCGCGCTGCGCTGCGGCCAAAAGCTGGCGATCATCAAAATCGCGCATCGTGAAGTTCCACTCCTTCACCCCTTCGGTCCGCAAGCCCAAGGCCAGCAAAGCCAAGGCGCGATTGATGCCCGGATGCTGCTCGGCGGCCGACCGCTCTTCGGGCAAAAGCGCGGCCGGCGCTTCCGGCAAGCTTTGAGGCTGATTCAAGTCCTCGGCCGCCAACTGCCCATAAAAACTGAAGTGGTTCTTGATCCGGTCCAACTGCTGCCGGCCCTGATACCGCTCAGCATCGCCTTCCGGCCCGGTGCGCAAAGAGGCGCGCAAAGCCCGGCCGCGCCAATACATCCAAGCGGGGTCGCGCTGCTCTTGGGCACTCATGGCCTCAATCGCTTCGCGGATACGCAGCCAGCGGCCGGCATCCACGCTGCGCAGCGCGGCACGCACCCGCCAAGCCAGCATCTCGTCGCTCCACTCGGGATCGCGCGCATGCGGCACCTCGGCCGAGCGTTGGAACCATAAATCGGCCTGCGGCATGAGCCGCAACGCCGCTTGGCGTGCCACGGCGGCCCACGTCCAAGCGGCGGTGTCGGGGGCCATGCGCGACTGCCAGCCCGCCAGCGCCTTGGCGGCTTGTTCCGGGTCTTGATTGGCCCAGCGCGCAATGGCCACCGACGCCAACTCTGAATCCGGGCGCCCGGAGGCTGAGCCCAAACGGGTCAACACACGCTGCGGACCATCCATCAACTCGTTGCGCGTGGCGGACGGCATGTCCTCCATCAAGGCCAGGGCTTGCTGCATCACGCGAGGACGGTCAATGTCGAGCGCGCTGCGGGCCTTTTGCCAAACATCGGCATCACTGAACAGACGGGCGTCATAGAACGTTTTGGCCAGCAAGGCACAGCCTTCATCGGGCTCACGCTGCGCCATCCAAGCACGCCGCGCGGCAGCACGCACATCCTCCCCCGTTTGGGAACGCGCCAAGAGGGCATAGCAAACCACCTCGCGGTCATCGTTCATGCGAAAGCGCGGGTAATCCGCCGCCACCTGCGCCCAATCACGCCGATGACCCACTTCGAGGAGCCAATCGTTGCGCAGGCGGTCTTCGAGATAACTGTCCGGCCAGCGGGTATAGAACGACTCGATTTCATCGGCCGACACTTCGGTGAGCCGGTTATTCAGTTCCCAGTACTCGGCCCAAATCAGCAGCGGGTGCTGACGCGTGGCCAAAGCTTGGCGCGCTGCGAGCAGACGTTTGCGGTCATGGCGGGCAAAGGCATCGCGCGCCTCCAGCACCCAAGCATCCGGCCCTTGGGCGGCAGATGCAGCGACCCCGGACACCGCTTGCGCCGCCACCGACTTCTTGGCGTGCGGTGCGTGATGATGCTGGGCTTGACGTTTGGTGTGATGCCCACCACCCGTGTGATGGCGATGAGAAGCTGCTGTGGCCCAGGCAGCACTGCCCAAGGCCAACAGCAATACAACGATTCGGAACATGCGAGAGAAGGCGGTTTCGAGCATGCAGCCACCGGGCGCGAAGTGCGCACAGACGCCGTGGCTGCGGCGAGCCGCCCTTTGTAGCGCATCTCGCCCTCAAAACGCGCTGAAGGCGATGAAAAGAGCCTTAAAAATCGCCGGCAACCACCGGAAAGCCCAAAGCGGCCCAGTCGAGCATCCCGCCCCGGTAGTAATAAATCTTGGTGGCCGGGAAGCCATCGCGCGTCATCGCCGCAATCGCAGTCGGACTCTGCGGGCACACCGGGCCGTTGCAGAAGGCATAGACCTTCTTAGCCGCACCGCAATCCCACGGCTTGGCACCCGCAACCGGCTTGTCGATCTTCTTGCAGCCGAGCTCGTTCATGCGACCGGCCACTTCGGTGTAGGGGATGTGATACGAGCCCGGAATAGTGCCTTTGACGCGATCTTCCGACTCGCGCATATCCACCAAGATCGCATCTTTGTCGTTCATGGCATGCAAGATTTCGATCTCGGTCACCGGCACCACCCCCGGCACAGGCACCAGTGGCTGCAACCAACCCTTGTTCTTGGCGCATGTCGTCATCACCCGGGTGATTTCCACCGGACCCTTGTCGGTCTGGACGATGAAGACCTTGTCCTCGCCAAGAATGCGTAACTTTTCAGGCTCAGCAGCCTGCGATGCAGGGCTCAACAAACCGACCCACAGGGCCGAAGCAGCGGTCACAACAAAACGCAGAGCAGTCATGGACGGTTCATCTCAAGAGTTAGAGCGCATCATCATATAAGCAAATGGCGATATTTGTGATTCACATCGCAAAACGCCGGTTGCTCCCCCGACCCACCGCCGCCACAATCGACCCATGGACACCCCCTTCAAACTGCCCGAGCCGCCCCGCGATAAAAGCACGCTGCGCAAGCAGCTTCAAGCCGAGCGACAAGCGCTGCACGACCGACATCAACGCTCGGTGCATTTGCAAGAGGTGCTGCGCGTCTGGCTGGTGAGCCGCTTCGAGAACAGCATCGGCGCTTACTGGCCCATCAAAGGCGAGTTCGATGCCCTGCCTGCGCTGTTTCGCTGGACCGAGGCCGAGCCCGAACGCCGCATCGGCCTGCCGGTGGTGGACCGCGAAACCAAGCAGTTGCGCTTTCATGTTTGGTACCCGGGCTGCCCGATGGAAGAAGATGCTTTCGGCATCCTCAAGCCCAAGGACACCGAAGAATTTCACCCCGAACTGCTCTTGGTGCCCTGCGTGGGCTACGGCCCGGGCGGCTTGCGGCTTGGCTACGGCGGCGGCTTTTACGACCGCACCTTGGCCAGTCTCAACCCGATGCCTTTCACCGCCGGCCTGGGCTTCAGCCACAGCTTCATCCCTTGGCTCAAAGGCGAGCCGCACGACGTACCGCTCGACACCATGCTCACCGAAGACGGGCTGGCGTGGTCGCGGGAAGACGCCTGATTCAACCCAAGCGCCGCATGATCTCCAACACCGCTGCGCTGCTGTTCATGGTGTAGAAATGCAGTCCGGGTACGCCGGCCGTGCGCAGCTGATCGCACAGCGAGGTGACCACATCCAAGCCAAAGGCACGGATCGAAGCCGTATCGTCACCGAAGCTTTGCAAGCGCAAGCGCACCCAGCGCGGGACTTCAGCGCCGCAAGCATCGGCAAAACGGGTGATGCCGCTGGCGTTGGTGATCGGCATGATGCCGGGCACGATGGGAATATCCACACCCAACGCTTGTGCTTCATCGACAAAGCGGAAGTAGGCGTCGGCATTGAAGAAGAACTGCGTGATGGCCGAATTAGCCCCAGCGCGGGCCTTGGTGGCAAAAGCCTGCAAATCGGCCTGCGGGTTCTTGGCCTGCGGGTGCATTTCCGGGTAGGCCGCCACCTCGATGTGGAAATGGTCGCCGGTCTCAGCGCGGATAAAGGCCACCAAGTCCGAGGCGTAGCGAAACTCGCCCGAGCTACCACCATAGCCGCTGGGCAGATCACCGCGCAGGGCCACGATGCGGCGCATACCCATCGCCTTGAACTGCGCCAGTCGCTCACGCACCGAGTCGCGGGTCGCACCGATGCAGGTGAAATGCGATGCGCCCTGCTGGCCTTCGTCGAGGATGGCTTGCACGGTGGCGAGCGTGCCGTCTTGCGTGCTACCACCGGCACCATAGGTGACGGAGCAAAACTGCGGCTGTAACGCATACAGCTCACGCCGGGCAGCCGCGAGCTTGGTCACACCCTCGGGCGTTTTGGGCGGGAAGAATTCGAGGCTGATGGGCAACACCAAGCCAGCATAAGAAATCATGGTCATCGTCGCTGTCCTTTCAGCGTTCAGGTCCGCGCCCAAACAAAAAATTCGCGGTTGCCGTCACCGCCGTCGATCGGGCTTGGCAGCCATTGCTGCACCCCCAAACCGCAGGCGGTGCAGGCGTCACGCAGGCGTTGCTCGACCCGGGCGTAGGCGGCTTCATCCTTCACCAAACCACCTCGGCTGATATCGGCAGGCTGCAATTCAAACTGCGGCTTCACGAGCATCAGCAAATCACCGCCAGTCGCCAAAAGCGGTTTAAGCGCAGGAAGTACCAAAGCCAGCGAAATAAACGACAAATCGCCAGTGATAAAGCCAAAACCCGTTTTAGGCATCGCCTTGCCCAGCGACGTTGGGCTCAGATGACGTGCGTTGACACCTTCCAGCGCCACCACGCGCTTGTCCGCCCGCAACTTGGCATGGAGCTGGCTATGGCCCACATCCACCCCGACGACTTTCGCAACACCCCGGGCCAACAACACATCCGTGAAGCCGCCCGTGCTTTGTCCCACGTCCAAGGCGATGCGTCCGCCAAGATCCAGCCCGAGAACGGCCAAGACGCCATCGAGCTTCAAGCCCCCGCGTGACACCCAGCGCAGCTCGGCGTCATCGGTGACCTTGATCTCACAGCCCTCGGGCAGATCTTCCCCAGCTTTTTTAGGGACCACCCAGCCTTTCGGCCCGAGCCAGTGGACGGCACCCCGCTCAATCAGCCGCGAAGCCACTGAGCGCGTTGGGGCAAGCCCACGAGCAACCAGGATTTGATCTGCACGCATCGGTGTCAATCCAATCAATAACGGTACGTATCAGGCTTGTAAGGCCCTTGTTTGGGCACGCCAATGTAGGCCGCTTGCTCGTCGCTCAGTTCAGTCAGCATGGCACCGACCTTTTTCAGATGCAGGCGCGCCACCTTTTCATCGAGGTGCTTGGGCAACACATAGACCTTGCCCACGTCGTAGCCATCAGGGTGGCAAAACAACTCCATCTGGGCGATGGTCTGGTTGGCGAAGCTCGACGACATCACAAAACTCGGGTGGCCGGTGCCGCAACCCAAATTGACCAGCCGCCCCTTGGCCAGCAAGATGATGCGCTTGCCATCTTCGAAGATCACGTGATCGACCTGCGGCTTGATCTCGTCCCACTGGCAGTGGGTTTCGAGTTTGGCGACTTGGATTTCGTTGTCAAAGTGGCCAATGTTGCAGACGATGGCCTGATCCTTCATGGCCTGCATGTGCTCAAAGGTGATGACATCACGGTTGCCGGTGGTGGTCACAAAGATGTCCGCCTTGTCCGCCGCCCAATCCATCGTCACGACTTTGTAGCCTTCCATGGCGGCTTGCAAAGCATTGATCGGATCAACTTCCGTCACCCAAACCTGAGCGGAGAGGGCGCGCAAGGCTTGGGCCGAGCCCTTACCCACGTCACCGTAGCCGGCGACCACAGCCACCTTGCCAGCAATCATCACGTCGGTGGCGCGCTTGATGCCGTCCACCAACGATTCGCGACAACCATAGAGGTTATCGAACTTGCTCTTGGTGACCGAATCGTTGACGTTGATGGCACGGAACAGCAGGGTGCCTTTGGCGCTCATCTCCTTCAGACGATGGACACCCGTGGTCGTTTCTTCGGTGACGCCGATGATTTGGGCGCTTTTGCGGGTGTACCAAGTCGCGTCTTCCAGCAGCTTGGCCTTGATCGACGCATAGAGGCAGGTCTCTTCTTCGCTCTGCGGGTGATCCAGCACCGACAGATCTTTTTCGGCGCGCTGCCCCAGATGCATCAGCAGCGTGGCGTCACCACCGTCATCCAAGATCATGTTAGGGCCTTCGCCCGCCGTGCCTTTGGGGCCGAAATCAAAGATGCGATGGGTGTAATCCCAGTAATCGGTCAGGTTTTCGCCCTTGTAGGCAAAAACGGGGGTTCCGCGCTCGACCAAAGCCGCCGCCGCGTGATCTTGGGTCGAGAAAATATTGCACGACGCCCAGCGCACCTCGGCACCCAGCGCCTGCAAGGTTTCGACCAGCACAGCCGTTTGGATGGTCATGTGCAGGCTGCCTGTGATGCGGGCACCCTTCAAGGGTTGCTTGGCCGCGAACTCTTCGCGAATCGCCATCAAGCCGGGCATTTCGGTCTCAGCGATGCGGATTTCCTTGCGGCCCCAAGCGGCGAGGGTCAGATCAGCCACCACAAAATCGTGATGCGCCGGTTGAAGGTGCGTTGAAGTGGAAGCTGCGGTCACGTCGTTCTCCAAAAAAGCGAGCGGACCTGCAAGCACGACGCCGACACAGCTCCTCGATCAAGAGGAGCCCGAGTGATCACTCACCGCACGGCGGGTACATGCAGGTGAGCGTGGTTGCAACAAGGATTTTTCGAGCCTGGGGCCTCGTCAGGCCTTGCAACGCTCCTCGAAAGGGATCGCATTATAGCCACGAGCTATCCATCTCTAGGAGCTCCAAAAGCCAAAAAAGTTATCCCAGTACCAGTTCTTGTTATTTAAATATTTAAATAGTAGTAGTAGTAGAGGGTAGTGCAATCCTGTGGATAACTACACTTTTTTATTTAAAATCAACAACTTAACCTGTGTGTAAACCTGTGGGTTACCTGGTGGATAAGCTGGTGACACTTTGATAACAACTTGGTGAGACAAGGGTGTGTCTGTGGATAACTGCGAGTTATTCAAAAATTATCCACAGGGTTATCCACAGGGCATTTGCCCGTTCAAGCCTGTGGATAACTTGGGTATCACGTCATCCCTTGTACGATGTGTGCCCTTGTGTTCAGCTCTTGGAGCGCTTTGTGTCGGGTGTTTCTCCCGTTTTTGCGGTGATCGATTTCGAAACCACGGGCTCGTCCATGTCTCAGGGCGCTCGGGCTACTGAGATTGGTGTGGTGCGCGTTCATGGGGGGCAGATCGCCGGGTGCTATCAAAGCTTGATGCAAACCGAGGCCTGGATCTCACCGTTCATCGAGCAGCTCACGGGCATCAGTAATGCCATGGTGCGTGATGCACCCCTTGCTGCTCAGGTGATGCAACAGGCTTCGGCGTTTGCAGAAAATTGCACGATGGTCGCGCATAACGCGTCTTTTGACCGTGTTTTCTGGCGTGTTGAGCGCAAGTTAGCCTCATGTGTCCCCGCAGACTTTGATGAGCCCACGGGGTTCATTTGTACGTTGATGTTGTCGCGACGGCTGTATCCCGAGCTCAGCAGTCATCGGCTGAGTGCGTTGGCCGAAGCGTTTGGGCTGCCAGATACGGGTCGAGCTCACCGAGCATTGGCGGATGCTGAGGTCACGGCGCATTTGTTCCTGCGCATCGTGCGTGACGTGGAAGAGCGCTTCGCTACTGAATTGGCGGGACGACCTGTCTGTCCAGACCTGCTCAGAGTGCTGCAACAGTCGGGCAAAAAGAACCTATCTTCTTGCGTGGCGCAGTTTTGCCAGAAGCAGAACGCTCAAGCCTCGAAATCAGCCCAGCAGGTGGGGGTTTCGTAAAGACGTAAGCGGCGCAGTTGTAGGCCTGAACCGTAGTGATCCTGATAGAGCGGCTGCAAGATCTCAAAGGCGATGGCCACGAGATTTTCAGCGGTCGGGATGCGTGGCAAAACGATGGTCTTGTGACCGGGAATCTGAGTCAACAGCGGCATGATCACGCTGTCGCCTTCGTAGACCAGAAAACCATGGTCCCAAAGATCCACCAAATGCGTCTTGGCGATGGTCTTGACTTCGCTGAAGTCCATCAGCATGCCGTGATCGCTGTGGCCCGGGCGGTTGACGGGTTCACCTTGGAGGGTGATTTCAAGCACATAGCGGTGGCCGTGCAGGTTACGGCACTGGCTCTTGTGGTCCGGAATGCGATGGCCGGCGTCGAATTCCAGTCGTTTGGTGATGGTCAGCACGCGCTTGAGCCTTTTCTGTCAGAGATCTATCGAATAGCCAGGATTTTGTGGGTTTGCAGGCTCAAACGCCAGCGTGGATGTTTGAGGCAATACGCCACCACATCCTCGATGTTCTTGGCTTGGTCTGCGCCATCCATGGCTTGCAAGTAGCAATGCTCGAAGCGTAATTCGCCGCAAGCCATCTGTGCTTCAAGGTGGGCAGGATCCAAGCCTTCCTGGGGATAAATCACCTTCAGTTCGTGGCCCTGCTTTTGCACCCAGGTGCTGCCTGCCTTGGGGCTGACGCAGACCCAGTCCAAACCGGCAGGCGCTGCAAGACTGCCATTGGTTTCGACCGCAATCTGGAAACCTTGGGCATGCAGGGCGTCAATCAGGGCCGTATCGACTTGCAGCAAAGGCTCGCCCCCCGTCAGAACCACCAAACGCATGGCTGTGGCTGTGGCGTCTTTCCCTGCGGTGTGGGTCCAGTGTGCGGCGATGGTCTCGGCCAAGGCACGAGCCGAGTCGAACTTGCCGCCCCCTTCGCCGTCCGTGCCCACGAAGTCGGTGTCACAGAAACGGCAAATCGCGCCAGATCGATCACGCTCACGCCCTGTCCACAAGTTGCAACCGGCAAAGCGACAAAACACGGCGGGTCTGCCGGTGTTGGCCCCTTCGCCTTGCAACGTGTAGAAAATCTCTTTGACGCTGTAAGTCATGGCAAAAGGCGTGCGTGGCAGGGCCAGTGGAGGGGGCGCGCGATTCTATGACAGCCCCCGATGGGGCCACAGGGTGTGGGCAGAAATCCTTTTGATCACGGGAGGCACTTTTGCGTGACAATTCCTTGCAATTTGTGCTTTCTTTCACGGTTCTTGTCGTTGCAAATGCGGGAAAGTCACCCAGTTGCAGGGGTGTCCGAGGGCTTCCTCTACATTCCTTTCCTCAGCTTGGCGTCGCAAACCCTCGGCAGACCTCGACTCTTCTGGCCTGACCTCTTCCTGCCCATGGCGATCTTTCCTCAGGGACTCACCCATATCGACCGCCGTTGTACAGCGGGCGAACGTCGGGTGCTGCTTCAATTGCGGCGTTGTCTCGAAGACGACTATCTGGTTTGGTACGACCTGCCTGTCGGACCGAAGGGCTGCCAGCCTGATTTTGTTGTGCTCAGTCCCCGTTGGGGTTTGCTGCTGTTAGAGGTTCGCGACTGGACGCCAGACAAGATCGTTGCCGCGAATCGACACAGCGTTGAGCTTGAGACAGCCGCCGGACGCATCACGGCCACGCATCCCTTGAGCCGTGCCCGCCAAGATACCTTGGCACTTGTCGAGCTCATGCAGCTTGATCCGAGCTTGATCCGTGGCAGTGGAGCGTTTAGCGGCAGGCTGATGTTTCCCTATGGCTGGGGCTTGGTCTTGACCGATCTGCATACGGCTGATCCGAAGAATGCTGATTTTTCCGAGCTTTTCCCTCAACGAAGAGTGCTGATAAGCGAGGATCTTGATGATTCTTTGGCTCCCACCGCATTCATGCAGCGCCTGTGTGGCATGTACACCGTCCACTATCCAAGCACATTGACGTTGCCGCAGCGCGATCGTGTGCGGTGGCATTTGTATCCTGAAATCCGCGTACAGCCCTTTCAAGCCAAGCTATCGCTGGCGGATGAATCGCCTCAGACCGTACCGACTTTGCTGACTTTGCCGGCTGCATCCTTCGCGCCTGAGGATGACTTATGCACCGTGATGGATGAGGTCTTGGATGTGGATCTCGGCGGCCCATATGGCGGGGTCAACCATGATTTGGGCCATCAAGTTGGGGACCACTTCGATGGGCTTATTCCGCGACAAGCCAGCGTGCCCGAGTTGATGCAGATTTTGGATTTGAAGCAAGAGCAGGTGGTGCGTACTTTTGGTGAGGGCCACCGTGTCATCCATGGTGCGGTCGGTTCAGGTAAGACGATGATCCTGATTTACCGCGCCCAGCAATTGATGACGCACGCCCAACCCGAGCGTCCGGTCTTGATTCTTTGTTACAGCCGAATGTTGGCGGATCGCATCGACGCTGTGTTGCGTGGGCGGGGGGTGGATGCCCGGGTGCAGGTGCGCACATTCCATGCGTGGTGTGAGGACTTGGCGCGTTCTTGTGATCTGACGGTTTTGGCCGACCGTCGGGCGGTGGATTACTTCGACCTTTTGCCGCGCACCGTGGATCGCGCCATGGAGGCGGGTGTGGTGCCGCGTGAGCGATATGCCGCCATATTGGTCGATGAAGCCCATGATTTCGACGATCTTTGGCTGCGGATGGTGACGCGGATGGTGGATCCCGTGACGCGTCATCTGTTGGTGCTCTATGACGATGCTCAATCGAAGCATCAAAAAACGCGGCGGCTATTTAGCTTTGCCAGTGTGGGCATTGAGGCCCGTGGTCGCACCCATTGGTTGCGGACCAACTATCGCAACACCTCTGAGGTTCTGGCGGTATCGATGCGTTTGGCACAGGCGTTGCTCGCGATGCCCGACCCATCCCAAGGGGGTGGTGGGGCGGCGATGGAGGCGGGGTCCGACGACAGCGTGCAGCGCATTCTTCCTGCCAGTGGGGGTCGGCGGGGTGCCTTGCCGCAATTCATCGAAGCGCGTGATGCCGATACCGAGGCCATGCTGATCGCTGATCGCCTTGCCCGGGCCCATGCCGATGGGCATGCTTTGCAGGATATGGCCGTGTTGTGTCGGGCCAAGTTTCTTATGCCGCCGATCGAAGCGGCCTTGGAGCGCAAGGGGTTGGCGGTGCAGTCGATGGGGCAGCGCGGTTTTCAGCACATCGATTGGCACCAGTCCAGCATCAAGCTCTTGACTTTGCAAGGCTCCAAAGGCCTGGAGTTCCCTTTCGTGGTGGTGGCGGGCTTGCAGGCGATGCCGATGCGCAGCGAGGCCATGGATGAGGAGCTGCGTTTGCTCTACGTGGCCATGACGCGCGCTACCGACGAGCTGTTGTTGTCCACCCACGGGGATTCGGTGATGGTGCAGCGGGTGCGTGACGCCTTGGCGGTGGTCAAGGACGAGTTGCGCGCCCAAGACGCCCTGACCAAATCCACCCGGTATCACACCGACATCCGGATTTAGGTTCATGAACCATGACTTCCTTTGATCGCAGCAGCCAAGACGTTGGCAACATCGTCGAGTTGGGTCACGTCAATATCCGTGTGCCCGATCAGCAGCAGGCGCTCATTTTCTACGTCATGGGTTTGGGCCTGACGCGCGATCCGTACCTGAACACGGGTGTGGATAACTTGTGGATCAATGTCGGCACCAGCCAGTTCCATCTGCCCACCGGCCCGGCGCAGGTGTTGCGTGGCCGGGTCGGCTTGGTGATGCCCGATCTGCCTGCGTTGCTGACCCGGCTGGAGCGCATCCAACCGCGTTTGGTGGGGACGCATTTTTGCTTTAGCGCGCGGTCCTCAGAAGCCGTGGACGTGGTTTGCCCCTGGGGCAATCGCATCCGTATCCACGCCTCCGATCCGACCCGGTTTGGGCGCATGTTGCTGGGTATGCCTTACGTTGAGATCAACATTCCGCTGGGTGCCGCAGCGCCCCTGGCGCGCTTTTACCGTGAGATCTTGGCTGCACCAGCCAATTTGGCCGCAGATGCTGATGGAAAAGAGGCTGTTGTCTACATTCCCATGGGAATCAGCGAAGGACTGATGCTGCGCGAAACCACGCAGCCGCTGCCGGCCTACGACGGCCACCACATCCAGATCACCTTGGCGGATTTCTCGGGCGTGCATCAGCGTTTGGTGGCGCGCGGCCTGATCAGCGAGGAAAGCAACCTGAGCCAGTACCGTTTCCAAGATTTGATCGATTTGGACCGTGGCACAGTCCTGGCGACCCTGGAACACGAAGTGCGCAGCATGCGCCACCCGCTCTACGCCCGCACCCTGATCAACCGCAATCCCGAACTCACCCACCACCACTACGCCAGCGGCCATGAAGCGGCGGCGTGGCGGATGAGACCGCCCACGGCTGCTGGATCCTAGAATCCGCGCTCCTTTCTCTTTTCGTGGGCGCATCGCGCCCCAACTGCCATGGCCCGTGTGCGTCGTCTTCCACCCATTCACGCCTTGGTGGCGTTTGAGAGCGCCGCGCGTTTGGGTGGATTTGCGCCCGCAGCGATGGAGTTGTGCATCACGCCAAGTGCAGTCAGCCACCGCATTCGGCAGCTCGAAGCTCAGCTGGGCGAGCAGTTGTTCGATCGCACGGCCAGCGGGGTGCGGCTGACTGAGGCGGGGCAGCACTGCTTGGTGGGGGTGCGCGAAGCCTTCGACCGGCTCGCCAGCCTGTCGCGCAGCAGTCCGCACGATGAGGTGGTGCGCTTGGTCGTCGGTACGCCACCGACTTTTGCGCGCAATTTGCTCATTCCGCGTCTGCCCGAGTTCCAGCGGCTGTGGCCGGACATCGAGATTGAGCTGGCGATTGGCGCGCCGATGCAGGACCGTCCTGAGCGGCACGATGTGGATATTCGTTTCGGCAACGGGCTGTTCGACGAGCGGCTGACGGTCAAGCTGTACGACGACCGACTCGATGTGCTGGTCTCGCCGGCCTTTTTGCAGCGCCAACCTGCCGTGACGCGGCCCGCCGAGCTGGCGGGTTTGGAGTTGCTGCGCAGTCCCTTGGTGCCTTGGCAGCCTTGGTTTCGAGCGGCCGGATTGAACTGGCCTGAGCCGCAGCGCGGCACGATCTTTACGGACTTGGGCGCGTTGCTTGAAGCGGCCGCCAGCGGCTTGGGTTTCGCGCTCAGTTCACGCCGGGTGGCCGAGCGCTGGATCCGGGACGGACACTTGGTGCCCTTGTTCCCGGATCTGGAGGTGCCCTCCACCAACACCTATCACGTGCTGGTGGAGCGCGACTTGGCACCCCGTCCCGAGGTGGCCGCCTTCACCGATTGGTTGCGCTCCACCTTTGCTTGATTCAACGAACCCCCATCACCGAACCACCATTTGCGAGAACGGCCAAACGTAGGCTTGCAGCGTGACGTACAGACCGACCAAGCAGGCCAAGGCGATCGAGTGGAAGAACACGTAGCGCAGGATGTCGCCTTCATGGTTGAACCAGCGTGTGGCGGTCGAGGCCACCACGATGGACTGGGCGTCGATCATCTTGCCCATCACACCACCGGAACTATTGGCCGCACCCATCAAGTTCGGTGACAGCCCCAGCTGCTCCGCCGCCACCTTTTGCATGCCGCCAAAGAGCACGTTCGAGGCGGTATCCGAGCCCGTCAACGCCACGCCGATCCAGCCCATCAAGGTGCCGAAGAAGGGATAGAACACGCCGGTGTTGGCAAATGCCAAACCCAAGGTGGTGTCGGTGCCGGAATAGCGCGTCAACGTGCCCAAAGCCAGCATCAGCACGATGGTGATCAGCGAGTAGCGCACCAGCCAGAACGTCCGACCGAAGGTGGCCAGCAGTTGCAGCGGGTTGTACTTCATCACCAGCCCACCGACCAGGGCGGCCAAGAAGATGCCGGTGCCGGTGGCTGAGAGCAAGTTGAGGGTGTAGACCGCTGCTTCCTTGCGCGGGGAGGGCACCACGGGCGGCATCTTCTCGATCAGGTTGTGCAGGCCGTCGATGGGGAAAGCCGGTGCCCAGACACCGTTCCAGAACTTCTTGACTTCGGGCAGGCCCCAAATGAAGACAAACACGGTCAGGATCGCCCAAGGCAGCCAAGCCCGGATCACGTCGCTGCGTGGGTGACGGCGCGGGGCTTGGGCCACGTGGCCTTCGCCGCCGTCTTGCTCATGGCCTTTGAGCGACACCGAGCGCCAGATCGTCTTGGGCTGCCACACGCGCAAGAAACTCACCAAACTGATCATCGACACCATGGCGGCGATCACGTCCACCAGTTCAGGTCCGATGTAGTTCGACACCAAGAACTGCGTGACAGCGAAGCTCAGGCCTGTGACCAAAATGGCCGGCCAGATCTCCAACATCGCTTTGCGTCCGGCAAAAGCCCAGATCAGCCAGAACGGCACCAAGAGCGAGAACAGCGGCAGCTGACGCCCCACCATCGCCGACAGGGCCATCACGTCGTAGCCATGCACCTTGGCCAAGGTGATGATCGGGGTGCCCAGCGCGCCGTAGGCCACCGGGGCGGTATTGGCGATCAGCGACAGGCCTGAGGCGGCCAGCGGTGAGAAGCCCAGCCCGATCAAGATCGCGGCGGTCACGGCCACGGGGGTGCCGAAGCCGGCCGCGCCTTCAAAGAAGGCCCCGAAGGCAAAGGCGATCAGCAGCAGTTGCAACCGGCGGTCTTCGGTGATGCCGGCAATTGAGTCCTGCAAGATGGCGAAGCTACCGTTTTGCTCCGTAAGTTGATGCAAAAAGATGATGTTGAGCACGATCCAGCCGATCGGCAGCAGGCCGGTCAAGCCCCCGAGCAGCGCGGCGTTGCCCGCCATGCCCACCGGCATGCTGTAGACGAAGACGGCGATGGCCAGCGCGGCCACCAAGCCCGCACCCGCCGCGATGTGGGCTTTGAGGTGCAAGAAGCCGAGGCCCACCAGCATCACCACCACCGGCACAGCAGCCAGTAAGGTGGAGAGGGCCATGTTGCCCAGGGGGTCGTAGATCTGTTGCCAAGTCATGGGTTGACTCCTAAAGGGCCGAAATGGAAGGTCGAGAATGCGCGCGATGGTCCGGGTCTCGTGCCGGGATGACAAACGAAAGATTTTCAGCGCGGGTGACGAACAACTTTCATTGCGGATAAACCCGCAGGCCGTCGTTCTACCGTCATCGGCTCAAGCCGATAGACTCCCAGCCCATGAAAACATCGACATGGATCTTCATGAGGTGGCTTGGGTGGGCGCTGGTGGGGTTGTGGCTCTTGCCCGCCCAGGCTGGCGAGGTCCAAGTCGCGGTGGCCAGCAACTTCACCGCGCCGATGCAGGCGATGGCGGTGGCGTTCGAGCGCGAGACAGGCCACACGGTGCAGATGTCCTTCGGCGCTTCGGGCAAGTTTTATGCGCAGATCAAGAACGGCGCGCCGTTTGAGGTGTTGCTCTCGGCCGATGACGAAAAACCAGCGCAGTTGGAAAAAGATGGTCTGACGGTGCTGGGGAGTCGGTTCACCTACGCTTTGGGCACCTTGGTGCTGTGGTCGGCTCAAGCTGGGCTGGTGGATGCCAAGGGTGAGGTGTTGGCCAAGGGGGCCTTTCAAAAGTTGGCCATCGCAGCGCCGAAGTTGGCCCCCTATGGCGCTGCGGCCATGGAGGTTTTGAGCGCCATGGGTGTGCTGGCGGCCGTCCAGCCCAAGCTGGTGCAGGGCGAGAACATCGCGCAGACCTATCAATTCGTCAGCACGGGCAACGCTGAGCTGGGCTTTGTCGCGTTGTCGCAAGTGATGAAAGACGGCGTTTTGCGGGGCGGTGGTTCGGCCTGGATCGTGCCGGCCAAGCTGCACCGCCCCATCCGCCAAGATGCGGTGTTGCTCGCCAAAGGCCGGGGTAACGTGGCGGCTGAGGCGCTGCTGGTGTACTTGAAAGCCGACAAAACCCAAACGCTGTTGCGCGCCTATGGCTACGGCCGATGAGTCGATCTGAGCGGATGCAAGCCCATGCTGCATGACGGTGATCTTCAAGCGCTTGGGTTGACGCTGCGGCTGGCGGCGGTGGTGACGCTGCTGCTCTTGGTCGTGGGCACACCCATCGCATGGGGCTTGGCGCGCAGCCGCGCGTGGTGGAAGGGGCCGGTGAGTGCGCTGGTGGCGCTGCCGCTGGTCCTGCCGCCTTCGGTGCTGGGCTTTTATCTCCTAATCGCCATGGGGCCCGAGGGCTGGGTCGGGCGCTTGAGCCAAACCTTGGGCTGGGGTTTGCTGCCGTTCACGTTCTGGGGGCTGGTGTTGGGCTCGATGGTCTACGCGCTGCCCTTCATGGTGCAGCCGCTGCAAAACGCTTTCGAAGCGCTGGGCGAGCGCCCGCTGGAAGTCGCGGCCACCTTGGGTGCTGCACCGCTGGATGCTTTTTTCAGTGTGGTGGTGCCCTTGGCGCTGCCGGGGTTTGTCAGCGCTTGCGTGCTCACCTTTGCCCACACGGTGGGGGAGTTTGGCGTGGTGCTGATGATCGGCGGCAATGTGCCCGGCCTCACAAGGGTGGTGTCGGTGCAGATTTACGACCACGTGGAGGCGCTCGAATATGCCGATGCGCACCGGCTGGCGGCGGTGATGTGGGTGTTTGCGTTTGCGGTGCTGCTCAGCCTCTACGCTTGGCAAGCTCGGGCCCGCACCCGCGTGGGCATAGGGATGGGTATGGGCCGATGAGCATCGAGGCCCGTTTCAAGATCGACTGGCCGGGTTTCGGCCTCGACGTGGATCTGACCCTGCCGAGTCGGGGCGTGACGGCGCTCTTCGGGCCTTCGGGTTCGGGCAAAACCAGCGTGTTGCGTTGCTTGGCCGGGCTGGAGCGCGCGCCTCAAGGTCGGCTGCGTTTTGAGGGTGAGCTTTGGCAAGACACCACGACGTGGGTGCCGACCCATCAGCGGGCGCTGGGTTATGTGTTCCAGGAAGCGAGTCTTTTCCCGCATCTCTCGGTGTTGGGCAATCTGCGCTACGGCCTGCGGCGGCGTCACGGTGCGTCCGACCTGAGTCTGGATCACGCCATTGAGCTGCTCGGTATCGAGCCGCTGCTGGCGCGCCACCCCGAGCGCCTTTCAGGCGGCGAGCGCCAACGGGTGGCGATCGCGCGCGCTTTGGCGGTCAGTCCGCGCCTGCTGTTGATGGATGAGCCCTTGGCCGCGCTGGACGTGGCCCGTAAGCAAGACATCCTGCCCTACCTAGAGCGGTTGCGCGACGAGTTGCAGATTCCGCTGATCTACGTCAGCCACGCGCCTGACGAGGTGGCGCGGTTGGCCGATCACTTGGTGGTGATGGCTGAGGGCCGGGTGCAGGCTGCCGGGCCTTTGGCGGCCACGCTGGCCCGGCTTGATCTGCCAATCCGGCTGGGCGAGGACGCAGGGGTGGTGTTGTCGGGGGTGGTGGCTGAGCGCGATGCGGCTTGGCATTTGCTGCGCATCGACTTTGCCGGTGGGGTTGTGTGGACCCGCGATACCGGGCTGGCGTTGGGCCGCACGGTGCGTGTGCGTGTGCTGGCGCGCGATGTCAGTCTGGCGCTCGACGCCTCGCCGGGCAGCAGCATCCTGAACATGCTGCCCGCTTGCGTGGACGCGTTGGCCGACGATGAGCATCCCGGCTTGCTGCGGGTGCGACTCATGGTGGGCGCGAAGGGGGCATCCAGTCAGGGCCAAAGCCCGATCTTGGCGAGCTTGACACGGCGCTCGGCGGCGGCACTGAGCCTCAGGCCCGGGCAGTCGTTGTGGGTGCAGGTGAAATCGGTGGCGCTGCTGGAAGGCTGAGCAGCTCGGCTGAAGAGTTTTTCAGCGGGTTTTGCAGGCTTGAAAGGCCCGCACACCCAAGGCAGCTTTGAGCGAGGTAATCCGGGCTTGAACGGCGGCATCGGCGGACGCGATACGCAGGGTGTGGGCGAGGCTGGGGGGCAGGAGCTGGACGATGCGGGCGCTGCGGACATGGATGTCGTTCATGTGCAACAGCGCTGCCTCGGCGGCATCAAGGCGTTGGTATTCGCCCAAGGACAGGCCAAATTCCAGCTCGGGAATGCCGTGAACTTCGTCGATCTTGGTGATCTCCATGCGCTGCAATTCATCGACTTTGCGCAACATGACTTCCCGGCTGGGATAGCGGCCCATGTACAGCATCCACCGGCCGGGCACATCACGGGTCTGCACAGCCCACTGATGAGATTCGATGCGGGTCTTGAGAATGGCCACCGCTTGATCGAGTTCCGAGGTGTTGAACGGTCCAGCTTCGAGGCAAGCCGTGGGACTCGCGACGGTCGGATGGATCGGGGGTGTCTCGGAGGGATCTGTGGGGCTGGTGGTCGATCCAGTCGAGCCCGCTTGGCCGGTTTGGCCGGTTTGCGCTGGCACCACCACCTGCACCGCTTCCGGATGGACTTGCTGGCGCACGCGCTCAGGCTCGCGGTCCCCTATGGGGTCAACGCCAAGCACGCGGGTCAAATGACCTTGCGTCCAAGCATAGAACGCCAGATTGGCGATCAATAAAAAAAGAACCAGCCCTCTCAGCATGGTCGGACGCTCACTTCTCCACTGTGGATGGCTTCAATGCCGCTGGCAGTATGCACGAGCAGCGCCCCTTCGTGGTTGGTTCCGGCCGCGTAGCCCTGAATCGAGGGGCCGGCTTGGACAGGGCGTCCGGCCAGCACATCACGCGCTTCGAAGCATGGTTGAAAGGCGGCCCAGCCCTGATGTTCAAAGGTCTTGAGGGCATGCAGCAACGGCTCAGCCAAGCGGCGCAAGGTGGTGGGCGCATCCAGCGCGGGATCAAGGCTTTGCAAGCCGCCATAGCCGGTGTTGAAGGGGATGTCTGGGGCGTGCGCGGGCTGGGCGGCGATGTTCAGGCCCACGCCGATGACCAGCCAGCGCTGAGCGTTGGGCAGCATCAGGGTCTCGATCAGGATGCCGCCCAATTTGTGGGCGCTGAGATCGGTCGGATCGTTGTTTCGCAGCCACAAATCGTTGGGCCACTTCAGGCCGATGCGGGGCGCAGTGGCGGGCACAGGTTCCAGCGCCTCGGCCAAGGCCACGCCCACCGCGAGCGATAGGCCGGACCAATCCTCGGGTGCGTAGGGCAAGCCCAAGGAGAAAGTCAGCGAGGCTCCCGGCTCGGACCACCAAGCGCGGCCCATGCGGCCCCGCCCAGCGGTTTGACGCTCCGCCACCATCAAGCAGGGCGCGAGGTCGCCCAGACGGGGGCGTTCGAGCAAGGCAGCGTTGGTGGAGGCGGTTTCGGGCAGCACTTCGATGCTGAGTCCGGGGCAAAGGGGCTCTAAGGCCAGCCAGAGATCTTCGGCATGCCAGTTCACGCCATTCACAGTCGGGGCTTTCGCTTGGGTTTGGGCGCGAGCAGGGTGCCGCGACAGCTTGGGGTGCCGCAGCGGCAGGCGTAGCGTTGCTTGAGGGCGGCGGTATAGCGCTCGTCGATGCTCAGGCGGTAGTCGAAGGTGAGCTCCTCGCCGGCTGCAATATCGCGCAGCGCCCGGATGTGGATGCGCCCGCCATCGTCCTCGGTCTCGCAATTGGGCGCGCAGGCGTGGTTGATCCAGCGCGAGGAGTTGCCCCGCACACCACCGTCGATCACCCGGCTATCGTCGATGTGGAAGTAGAAGGTGTGATCCGGCTGCGCAGGGTCGTGAGGATGACGGCGCAGCGCCTCAGGCCAGTCGATCACCTCCCCCGTGTATTCGATGATCCATGCGCCCGCAGGGATCGGCACAAGGGCAAAAACACCTCGGCCATGAACGCTAGAGCGGCGTACTTGGATGCGTCGGGCGCGATGGGTAGCTGGCATGCTCGGACGGCGCTCGCAACTTTGAGTAGATTGATGGGTGTGGGCATGCGCGCAAGCGCGCGCGAGGCCCGAATTCTAAAGAACAGAACATCATGAGCAAGTCTCTCGTCATCGCCGAAAAACCATCTGTCGCGCAAGATATCGTGCGCGCCCTCACGCCGGTGGTGGGTAAGTTTGAAAAACAGGCGGATCACTTCGAGAACGATCAGTGGATCGTGACCTCGGCCGTCGGTCATTTGGTCGAGATCAAGGCCCCGGAGGAGTTTGATGTCAAGCGCGGCAAGTGGAGCTTCAACCACCTGCCGGTCATCCCGCCGCACTTCGATCTGGAGCCCATCGACAAGGGCAAAGCGCGTTTGGCCGCCGTGGTCAAACTCATCAAGCGCAAGGACGTCACCAGCTTGATCAACGCCTGCGACGCGGGCCGTGAAGGTGAATTGATTTTTCGCTTGATCGTGCAGTACGCCGACGGCGGCAAAGGCAAGCTCAATAAGCCGGTGCAGCGCTTGTGGATGCAGAGCATGACGCCGCAAGCGATCCGCGACGGTTTTGGGCGGCTGCGCTCCGAAGCTGAGATGCAAGGCTTGTCGGACGCCGCGCGCAGCCGCTCGGAGGCCGATTGGCTGGTGGGCATCAACGGCACGCGTGCCATGACCGCGTTCAACTCGCGCGACGGCGGCTTCTTCCTCACCACCGTGGGCCGGGTGCAAACGCCGACGCTCTCCATCGTGGTCGAGCGCGAGGAAAAAATCCGCAAGCACGTGCCGCGTGACTACGCTGAGATCAAGGCCAGTTTTGCAGCGGCTGCGGGCGTTTATGACGCCAAGTGGTTTGATCCGAAGTTCAAGAAGGACGAGGACAGCGACCGGCGCGCCGACCGGCTCTGGGACATCACCCAAGCCCAAGCGATTGCTGACGCGGTGTGGAGCAAGACCGGCACCGTGAGTGAAGAGGCCAAGCCCAGCACCCAAGCCAGCCCGCTGCTCTACGACTTGACCACCTTGCAGCGCGAGGCCAACTCACGCTTTGGTTTCTCGGCCAAAAACACCCTGGGTTTGGCGCAGGCCCTGTATGAAAAGCACAAGGTGCTGACGTACCCCCGGACCGACGCCCGCGCGCTGCCCGAGGATTACGTTGATGTGGTCAAGCAGACCTTCGAGATGATCGCCTCCGAGGGCTCTGCTGGCCTGCTCAAGGACTTGGCGCCGCACGCTCGCAAAGCCCTGAGTGCGGGTTATGTGAAGCCGACCAAGCGCGTGTTTGATAACAGCAAGATCTCGGACCACTTCGCCATCATCCCGACCTTGCAAGCGCCCGGTGGCTTGAGCGAGCCCGAGGCCAAGCTCTATGACTTGGTGGTGAAGCGCTTCTTGGCGGTCTTCTACCCATCGGCTGAATTCATGGTCACGACCCGCATCACCAAGGTGCCGGTGGACGTGCCCGGCTTTGGCAAAGAGCAGCATTTCCAGACCAACGGCAAGGTGCTGGTCACGCCCGGCTGGCTGGCGGTCTACGGCAAAGAAGCCCAAGGCGATGACGCCAATTTGGTGGCCGTGCTGCCTGGTGAAGCGGTGATCAACGACGACATCCAAGCCTTGGCTCTGCGCACCAAGCCCCCGGCCCGTTACAACGAAGCCACGCTGCTTTCCGCCATGGAAGGCGCGGGCAAGCTCATCGACGACGAAGAACTCAAGGCGGCGATGCACGAAAAGGGCTTGGGCACACCGGCCACGCGCGCTTCGATCATCGAAGGCTTGATCGCTGAAAAGTACCTGCTGCGTGAAGGCCGTGACCTGATCGCCACCGCCAAGGCTTTCCAGCTTATGACGCTGCTGCGCGGCTTGGATGTGCAGGATCTGACCAAGCCCGAACTGACGGGACAGTGGGAAAACCAGCTCGCGCAGATGGAGCGCGGCCAGCTTAGTCGTGTTGAGTTCATGCGCGGCATTGCCGAGATGGCCGAGCGCGTGGTGCGCAAGGCCAAGGAATACGACCGCGACACGATCCCCGGGGACTACGCCACCCTCGCCACACCGTGCCCGAACTGCGGCGGCATGGTCAAAGAGAACTACCGCCGCTTTGGCTGCACGGGCAGTGACGGTGCCAGCGAAGGCTGCGGCTTCTCGATCACCAAGATCCCGGCCGGGCGCAGCTTCGAGCTGAGCGAGGCCGACGCCTTCTTGCGCGATCACCGCATCGGGCCGTTGGAGGGTTTCCGCTCCAAGGCCGGCTGGCCCTTCACGGCCGAGATCCGGTTGGTGCGTGACGACGAAATCAACAACTGGAAGCTCGAATTCGACTTTGGCGAGGATGAAAAGAAAGCCCAAGAAGAGGGCGAAGCGATTGATTTCTCGGGCGAGCAAAGTCTTGGGGCCTGCCCGAAGTGCAAGGGCCATGTCTACGCCCACGGCACCAACTACGTCTGCGAGCACGCGGTGGGCGCGCATGTCACTTGCGACTTCAAGAGCGGGGTGGTGATCCTGCAACAGCCGATTGCACCGGAGCAGATCCACAAGCTGCTCAGCACCGGCAAGACCGACGTGCTCGATGGCTTTGTCTCGAACAAGACCCGCCGAGCCTTCAAGGCTTTCTTGGTTTACGACAAGAAAGAGGGCAAGGTGGTGTTTGAGTTCGAGCCGCGTGCGGCCAAGGTGCCCGGCAAGACGGCTGCCAAGACCGTCGCCAAGAAGACTGACGACGCATGAACAAGGCCCCGGCCAAGAAGCGGCTCACCAGCCCATGCGTCAATATCTGCCGCATGGATGCCGCCACGGGCTGGTGCGAAGGGTGCTTGCGAACCCTCGACGAGATCGCCGCTTGGTCGGCCTTGGATGAGTCGGTGCGGCGGGCGATCTGCCGCACCCTGCCGGCGCGGCGGGTGGTCTGGCGCCAGCGTCTGCGTGAGGCATGAGCCGCTGGGCGGCTATTCCTGAGGCTCGGTTCAGCCAGATTTCATCCTGAGAGATGCGCTCTGAGGCCTTTCCCTTGCTTTGTGCCGCTGTCAGGATTTGGTCAGACCCTCATTCAACAGTGCAACAGTGTGCGCAAGCTTTCTTTGCGCTCAGGAGAACAACACATGGTCCGTGCCGCTGGCAGCGTTCGCAGTAGTGCCAACAAACCGATGTCGGCTGAAGAGAGAAAAGTCATTCTTGCCTCTTCGCTCGGCACGGTCTTCGAGTGGTACGACTTCTACCTCTATGGCTCTTTGGCGACCATCATCGCCAAGCAGTTCTTTACGGGGCTGGACAGCACCTCGGCGTTTATCTTTGCCCTGCTCGCTTTTGCAGCAGGCTTCATCGTCCGGCCCTTTGGTGCCTTGGTCTTTGGTCGGCTGGGCGACATGATCGGCCGCAAGTACACCTTTTTGGTGACGATCCTGATCATGGGGTTGTCCACCTTCATCGTCGGTGCGTTGCCCGGCTATGAGTCCATCGGGGTGGCCGCGCCGGTGATTCTGATCGGCTTGCGGCTGATGCAGGGCTTGGCGCTGGGCGGCGAATACGGTGGTGCGGCGACTTATGTGGCCGAGCACGCGCCGCACGGCAAGCGCGGCATGTACACCTCGTGGATCCAGACCACGGCGACGATGGGTTTGTTCCTGTCGCTCACCGTCATCTTGGGCACCCGCACCTTGATCGGTGAAGCGGCTTTCGCCGATTGGGGCTGGCGCATTCCTTTCCTGTTGTCGATCATCTTGCTGGCGGTGTCGATCTACATCCGGCTGTCGATGAACGAGTCGCCGGCCTTCAAGCGCATGAAGGAGCACGGGCGCACGTCACGCGCACCACTGTCCGAATCCTTCGGCCGCTGGAAAAACCTCAAGGTGGTGATCTTGGCGCTGCTGGGCCTGACAGCCGGCCAAGCGGTGGTTTGGTACACGGGGCAGTTCTATGCCTTGTTCTTCCTCACCCAGGCGCTCAAGGTCGATAGCTCAACGGCCAACATCTTGCTGGCTGTGGCCTTGTTGATCGGTACGCCGTTCTTTGTGGTGTTTGGAACTTGGTCGGACCGCATCGGGCGCAAGCCCATCATCATGGCCGGCTGTTTGTTGGCGGCCTTGACGTACTTCCCGCTGTTCAAGATGCTGACCCAAGCCGCTAACCCCGATCTGGCGCGGGCGCAGGCCACGAACAAGGTGGTGGTGCGGGCCAACCCGGCCGAGTGTTCCTTCCAGTTCAACCCGACCGGCACCGCTAAATTCACCAGCTCCTGCGACATCGCCAAGCAAGTCTTGGCGGCCCAATCGGTGAGCTACGACAACATCACCGCATCCGCTGGCACGGTGGCTTCGATCACCATCGGCGAGGTCGTTATCCAAAGCTATGCCGCCAAGGGGTTGGCGGCGGATGAACTTAGGGCGGCTGATACAGCCTTCAAGAAGTCGGTCAGTGACACCCTCAAGGCCGCCGGCTATCCCGCCAAGGCGGACCCGGAGAAGATGAACAAGCCGCTCATGGTCGGCATCCTGACCCTCTTGGTGCTCTACGTCACCATGGTCTATGGGCCGATTGCGGCCATGCTGGTCGAGCTGTTCCCGACCCGCATCCGCTACTCATCGCTGAGCTTGCCGTACCACATCGGCAACGGTTGGTTCGGCGGCCTGCTGCCCACCACCTCCTTCGCCATCGTGGCCCAGACCGGCAACATGTACAACGGCCTCTGGTACCCCGTGCTCATCGCCGGAGCCACCTTCGTGATCGGCACCTTGTTCATGCGCGAAACCAAGGACATCGACATCTACGCGCGTGATTGAGCCCGAGCTTGCACACCCCACCACGCGTTATGCTGCGGCCCGGATCAGTTTTCGGGTGAAGTGATGAAGATCTTGAAATGCTTGCGGGTGGCTGGGGTGGTGTTGGGGCTGGCCTTGGGGGCTGGTGGGGCGCAAGCGACGCCGACCGATATGGAGTTGCAGTTGCATGTCGCGCCGGCATCGCTCACCTCGGACCGATTGACGGCGTGGGACTGCGTGTTGCAGCGCTCCATCGGCAATGAGTTGATTCTGGGCGTGAGCTTTGGCTTGCATGAGCTGGGTTTGCGCAACGGCAGCCGCCAAGGTGCTGTGGCGGCTGCGCTGCGGCTGGCCCGGCGGTTGGACTTTGGCTCGCCCGATGTTCAGCCGTATATCGGGGTCGAGGGCGGTGGCGCGACCGCCTTGTTCGATACCGCCGGTCAAGCCGGGCTGATCGCCGGGATGAACTGGTATCCGTCGCACTCGATGTTCGGTGTGACTTTGGAGTGGTCGCTGGCGAGCAAAACTACTTCCGAGGGCGGGGTCTGGGTGCCCAACGTCTCCACCACTCAAACGGTCAACGGCTGGCGTCTGGGTCTGACGCAGCGGTATTGAGGGATAGGAAGGAAGACGACGTGAACCACCGTGTAGCGTTGATCACTGGCGCGGGCAGCGGCATTGGCCGGGCTTGTGCGCTGGCTTTGGCGGTGGATGGCTGGCAAGTGGTGTGCGCCGGTCGGCGCATGGAACGCTTGCAGGCTACCTTGGATCTGGCTGTGCCAGAAGTCGCCAAGCGCATGCTGGCGTGCGAGGTCGATGTCACCGCTGAAACCTCGGTCGAAGCGCTGTTTGCGTTTGTTCAGGTGCGCTGCGGCCGGCTGGATCTGCTGTTCAACAACGCCGGCGTTTTCACCCAAGGCGTGTCGCTGGAGGATCTGCCTTTGACGGCTTGGAAGGCGGCGGTGGACACCAATCTCACCGGGGCCTTTCTTTGCACCCGGGCGGCTTTTCGCCTGATGAAGGCTCAGCAGCCGCAAGGGGGCCGCGTCATCAACAACGGCTCGATCTCAGCCCAGACGCCGCGCCCCGGCTCTGTGGCGTACACCGCCACCAAGCACGCCATGACGGGTCTGACCAAGACCGCCGCGCTCGACGGTCGGGCTTGGGACATCGCCGTGGGTCAGATCGATATCGGCAACGCAGCGTCCGAGATCACCACCGTGATGAGTGCGGGTATCCGTCAAGCGGACGGAACACTCAAATCTGAGCCCGTGATGGACGTGCAGCACGCTGCCAACGCGGTGCTGTACATGGCCAATTTGCCGCCCGAGGCCAACGTTTTGTTCATGACCGTGATGGCCACCCAGATGCCGTTTGTCGGGCGGGGTTGAGGCCGAGATTTATTCGAGGACTTTGCCGCGAAATTCCGGCACGATCTTGGCCCACCAGTCAAAGTTGTCTTCCAAGTTCTTGCGCGTCACGCCGTAGTCGATGTTGACCGACATCTGCAACACCGGGTCACCGTCCTTATCCAAGAAGGCCTTGCCGTAGCGACGCGTGCGGTTCCACTCGTTGAGCTTGTCCAGCGTGACCTTGGTGCCGCTCCACGCGGCGTTGAACTGAATGTCGGTGCATTTCTTACCGCTCTTGCAGCCGTAGAAGTACAGCCCGTACTTGGTGCCTTCAATGCGGCCCACGATCTTGGGGTCGCCACTGCTGTCCGTATCGAGCGAGGCGTTGCCGAAGCCCTTGGCAATGTCAAAGATCTTGTCTGGATCGGCGGCGGTGATGATTTCTTGCCCACTGGCCGCAGGGGCGCTTGAGCCTGAAGCACTGCTTTGGGCGATCGCACCTTGCATCAGAGCGAGGGACGCGATGAGCGGCACGCCAAAGGTGCCACGACGTGAGAGCAGAGCCATCGAAATCTCCTAGGGTTGCAGAGGTTAGTTGGAACGTTTTTGCACAATGGTGTGCCCGATAAGTGTGCCCGATTCAAGAGCGACGTTGAAAGGATTGCACCAACATCAACTCACCGATACGTCGCACCGGCACGCTCAGCGTCTGGCGTTTTTCAGCTCCGGTGTTCTCATCAAGCACCACCGTGATGTGTGCCGTGATCATGGGCTGCTCCCGGGTCTCGTCGTCGAAGTGGTAACCCTCGGCGCCAAAACGGCCCCAGTAGTTGAGGTAGACGTGATAAAGCCCGGGCAGCGGGGCAGTCATGGAGAACATCTCCGGCCCTGCGCCATCGACGCTGTCCACGTCCAGCCCACCCCCTTGGGGCAGCACCGGATTGCCGAAAAAAGCATGGCCGCCGTCAGGCGTCAGGACGTGCAAATCAAGTTCGGCGTGCGGGTCATCCCACGCCAAGATCACGCGGATGCGGGCCTTGGTCTTGAGCGGGTCTGCTTCAAAGAACTGGATGCGCTGGCGCACACCGTCGCTGCGGACTTCGATGCTGTTGCTGCCGGGTCCAAAGGCATAGGGCCGGGCAAAACGGCCCTCTTGATCGGTCGCCAACGGCATGGCGTTGCCGTTGACCACCAAGCGCGCGGGCCCGGAACCTCTGCGGGTGGTTTTGAGCTTGTTCAGCTTGCCTTGAATGAGCGTGCGTCCACGCTGACCACCCCGGTCGATCAGATTGTTGGGGTAGGCCACTTCAACGGGTGCGTTATGCGCGTCCAAGCCACTGTGAACCCAGCCGCTGACCGGGGTGTGGATCGGGCCGTTGGCCGGCATGTCCATGGGCACGCTGCCCAACACCACCCAACCGAGGTGCCACCAGCGGCCTAAGCGATGGCGAAGAATCGGTTTCATCGTGCCTCTCCCGGGTGACCCGCTACGAGGAACGTATGCACCAACGTCAGCTCACCCGGCTTGCGCATCGGTACACGTCGCACCTGCTGCTTCTCGCGCAGGGGGCCTTCGTTGTCGATGATGGCAATTTGCGCCACGGTCAGGTCTTCGCGGGCGTCGCCTGCGCCGTAGTAGTTGACGTAAACCTGCCACAGCCCGGGGGGCGGGGCGGGGTGGGCAAAGATCTCCGGCCCGAAGCCGGTGGTGACATCGACATCCAAAGCCCCGCCGTTGGGTGCCACCCGGTTGCCGTAGAACACATGCTGGCCGTCGGGTGAGACCACGTGCAGGTCCAGATCCGTCATGTCGCTGTCCCAGCTCAGCACCACGCGCAAGCGGATGCGCGCGCGCGCGCTGTTGGCTTCAAAAAACTGCACCTGCCGCCGTTCTTGCCGCCTCTCGCCAGCAGCGGTGCTCACGCTCACGCCTTGCGAGCCGGCACCGAAGGACCACGGCCTAGCGAACTGGCCGTCGGCATGTACCTCCAGCGGTAAGGCGATGCCGTTGACCACCAAACGGGCTGGATCGCGGCGGGTGGGCGACTTGATCGCGGGCGCTTTGGCCATGTTGGTGATGTGCCCGGCGATCAAGGCGCTGGGGTTGGCACCCACCCGGTTAGCGTTGACGCTGGCGGCGGGGTAGGTCACTTCTTGAAGGAATTCGCCGGGCGTCGCTTGGGTGTAACGCCAGCCGCCGACGGGCGCGGTGATCTCCACGACAGGTTCAGTGGTTTTAGTGGTTTGGGGCGCGGCTTGGGCCGTGGCTTGAAGGCATAGGCCCAAGAGCATCAAAACGGCAAACATCATCGAGACCTCATGAATCAACCAGTTGTTGGGCCAAGCGCTCGATCAGCGCTTCGTCTTGGCCGTTGGGGTGGTGCCTGAACGCCAGATGCAGGTATTCGTGGATCAGGGTGACGCGCCCTTCGCGGCTCCACCATTCGCGCAGGTGGATGCGCAGCTGATCCGGCTCGGCAAAGGGCACACCGCGCTCCAGTTGGCAGACCTTGATCGGCGCTTGCAGCGCTTCAAAACCGCTGACTTGGCGCAAACGGCTGCGCCAGCGGGCTTGACGCTCCAGCAGCCACTGCATCGCTTCCGGGAGTTCTTGACACGATGCTGCTTGGTGCCAGCCCCTGAGGATAAGCTGTGGATAACTTGTGTGAAGGATCTCCGCCATGCCCTCACCCGAGCGGTGCGCGGCCACCGCATCCAACCAGCTCAGCACGCCGGGCGCGCCTTGATCGCGGTGATAGCGCACAGGGGTGGGGCCTTCAAGCACCAGCTCGGCGGTGAAGGCCGCCACTTGGCGCGCGGCGGCGCTGGGGGGGCGGGGGCTGACGCGCTGCGCTTGGCTGCTGTCTTCCACCCGCAGGCAGCCGCTCAGATCTTGCTCGGCGTTTTGCCGCAGCCATGTGCGGGCGACCACCGCCAAGGCGTGGGCCGCAGCGGTTTCGCGCGCATCGCCTTCGCGGTCGATCACCCGGGCGATGTAGTCCTCCAGCGGCCATTGCGCCGAGAGTTCCGGACGACCTTGGGGCATGTGGGGATCTGGATGGTGACTCAGTCGCAGCGGGTTATCCGCCCCGCCGGGCACGCTCAACTGCTGGCCGTTGACGAAGTGCAGGGTGTAGGGCGTGGGCCTGGCGGGCAGCAGACCGTCGGGCGGTGTGGGCTGGATGGCTTGCAGCGGGTAGCGGGCAAAGAGCTGCACCTGCACGCAGGGCTGAACGTGTTGGCTGGCTTCATCGGCTGCGGCATCGAGGCGTCCCGAAGGACGCCACGCTTGTGCCAGCCAGCGGGCGTGTTGCTGCAAAGCGTGCTGGCTGGTGCCGGGCGCGCCAAACCAGAAGGCGCTGCCGTCGGCCAACCACCCGGCCGCGCCGCCGATGCGCTCGCCCTTGGCATCGAACCATGACCAAGTTTTGAAGCGCGGTGAGCTGCCCAAGGCGGCCAGCAGGCTTGGGTCGCGCAGGGTGTTGGGCAGCAAGGCTTGGCGCGCGGCTTGGCGGGCGCTGTCGGGCACATGCTGCAAAGCGTCGAGCAAGCTGGCGACGGGTACAAGGGTTTCAGGGCGCAAGGCGTCGAGCTGACGCAGCCAAGACGGCACGCCTTGACCCGAGCCGTTGTCCGGCCACAACGAGGCCCAAAAGCGCGCCCAGTCTGGGGCGGTCAAGCCCAAGCGCTGTGGCTCGAAGTACGGTCCACAAGAGCGCTGGAGCGCTTGATCACGCGCCACGCTCTCGCCGGGTTCGCAGCAGTATTCGTCGTCCGCGTGCCTGGCACCGGGTTCGCAGCGGTAGGGCGGCTCATGCCCAGCTTCATGCCCAGCGGCTGCGTCGCGGGTCTGAAGCCAGCTGTAGACAAAAAGTTTCCACAGGCTGCCCAAGGGTGTGGATAACCTGTTGACATCTTGGTCATCCGACAGACCTTGACCCATCACTTGACCCAGCAGCCGTGGACCTTGGCTGGCGCTGAAGGGTGTGGTCAGGGCTGTGGACACAGGTTCCGCCCCGGTGGCTGCCAGCGAGATGCCGAGCAGCAGGGTGAGGCAGAACCCGTGGGCCAAGATCTTCACCGCACTTCAACCCGTGTCCAGCGCGTGCCGTTGCCATCGCCGCCCTCTACCGCCCGCGCTTCGGGTTCGTACATGCGGTAGAGCTGCGCCGGGGGCAGGACGTAGCTGCCGCGCTGGGCAAAGCGCAGCAAGTGCCTGAAGACCAAGGGTTTGCCGACTTGGAGGCGCTCAATCGGCACGGCGTAGCCTTGGGCGGTGTTTTGATGCACGGCGCGCTCCAAAGCGCTGGTTTTGCCGTCGCTGCCGAGCAGATCCAGGCCCCAAGTGCTGGCTTCGACCGCTGCACCCGGCGGCAGGGCGGCTTCCAACAAGGCCCAGCGTATAGGCCGCTCACGCCGCTCGGATCGCACGCGCAACTCATCCAAGTAAAGCGTGTTGGTGTCGAGTGCTGCGCCGTTGGGCATGGCCTCAAGGCGCACGCTCATCCGTCCTTGGCCTTGGCCTTGGCTTTCAGGCTGGGCTGGGGGATCTTTCTGGGCCGAGGGCAGGCTGATCACTTTGTAGAGCCGGCGCTCGATCTGCACCGGCAGCGTGGCCGCACTCGGGCTTTCGGCGCTTTCGTAGCTGATATAGGCCACCTTGGCCCCGCTGTTTGGGCTCGGTTGCAAGGTCAGCGGCAAGGGGGTGCCGGCTGGCAAGGTCCACTGCGTCTGGCCCAAGCTGCCTTGGGTGGGCACCCACGGGGCGCTCAAGGCGTTGGGTGCCACACGCAGCTCGGGGGCCGCACCGCCGCCCAAAGCTTGGTGCAGCCACATCAGGGCTTGGGCGCGATCAAAGCTGGGTTGATCGCCGCGCACTTTGGCCAGCAAGGCGTTGGCTTGGGCGCTGCCGCCTTGGCGGGCCAGCACCAGCAGGCTTTGGACCAGCGGTGAGGGCACTTCGTTGAGGCGTGCCATGGCAGCGTTGGCTTGGGCACGCAGGGCCGCGTCCGGTGCTTGGCCGGGGCGCTGGCTCGTATCCATCACCGCCAGCACCCACGCCATGTCAAGGGCTTGGGTCGAGGATGGGCTCTCATCGCTGAACACCAAGCTGTGGATGCCAAGCGGCGCCGGCGTGGCCTCGCCCTTGGCGTGGGCTTTTTGTATGGTTTGTCGCTTGGTCAGGTCATCGAGCAGCGCGGCCGAGAGCGAGCTCACCGGCAAGCCCATGGCCCGCATCCAGTGCAGCATCAACGCGCGTTGCAGCGGCGGCGCGCTCGCTCCGCCCTTGGCGTAGACCGTCAACAGGCGTTGCCAGTGCTCGGCGGGCAGGCTCAAACGCAGGGCTTGGCTGGCGCGCCAGTCGGCGTAGTAGGCGTAGGTGGTGAGGAAAGCGTCCTCCGGCATGCCCCGGCCCCACCAGCCAAAACGCGCCTCAGGCCCGGCCATCTGCGCCAAGGCGAGTCGGGCGGTGGCGAGTCGCTGCGTGAGCATCGGGGCCAAGCTCATCTGCGCCGGGCTGAGCGAGCTGAGCGCCAGCGCGAGCGGCAGCATACGGCTGGCGGTTTGTTCGACGCAGCCATACGGAAACTCCACCAGCTCATCGATCCAGCGATTGAAGGCCGCAGCGGCCGGATCGCTGGCCAGCGTGACGCGGATGCGTTGCGGATCGGCGGCCAGCGAGAGCGTGCCCGGGCCGCCGTTGCTGAGGTCAAGGATGCGTTCGCGCGCTGCCATGCGCGCCACGGGCAGGCGGCGCAGCTTGCGTTGCAGGCTGTCCACCAGCACGCCGTTGCGCTTCAGGCTGAGCGTGAGGAGCTGGGTGCCGACTTGGTCGGCGCTCAAGGGCAGGGTGACGAAGTTCGGGCCGGGTTGGAGCTTGAGCGTTTCGCTGCGGCTCAAGCCTTCGACACCACTGATGCCACTGGAACCGCTGACGCTCCACGTCACCTCAGCCTCTTGGGGCAACTGGTTGAACAGGGCCACGCTCGCTTGGGCTTTGTCCCCCACGCGCTGCCAGTCGGGGCTGGTCCATGTGACGAAGAAGTCCTTGTGGCTTTGCACCCACGCGGTTTGCTGGCCGACGTGGCCCCCGGGCTCCATCGCCCGGCCGGTGATGCGCCAGCGGGTCAAGGCGTCGGGCATGCGAAAGCTTAGGCGGGCGCGGCCGTTGGCGTCGGTGTGCAGGCGTGGCACCCAAGCGGCGGTGTCCACCTCGTCGCGGCGCGGGCGCTCCAGCACTTTCAAGGCGCGTTCTTGCACGGCGCGGCGTTTGGGCACTTGGCCCAGCGCCCGGGTGGCCAAGTCGTAGCCGATGAAGGACAGCGAGGCTTGGGTGCGCACGTTGTTGCGCCGCAGGTGATTGAAAAAGTCCTCGATGCTCGGGGCGATCTCGGGCTGGAGGACGTAGATCATTTCATCGACCACGCTCACCGCCACATCGGCCGACACCGGCTGGCCGCCCAGCGTGGTGCTGACGTCGATGTTGACCAGCTCGCCCGGGGCGTAGCGCGGGCGTTCGGGCTTGAAGTCGATGGCGATGCGCGGTTGCTGCACCCGCAGGCCTTGGTTCTCGAACACCATCTCGCCGTGGCGCACATAGGCCACCGAGAAGGTGATGTTGGGCTGCATCGCCTCACTGACCTTGATGCGCACTTTCCATTGCGCAGGGCCCAGCCGCTCAGCGCGCAAGCCTTCGCCGCCTTGGGCCAGCAGCGCAGCGGCTTCCACCTTGTCGCGCTCCAGGCTCAGCAAGGCGTGCTCGACGGGCTCTGGAAAGCTCACCAGCGCCTCAGCGGTGTCGCCGGCGCGGTAGCTCGGACGGTCAAAGACGATCGACATGCCGCCTGCGGGCGCTTTGAGCCCGTCGCCGCTGACCCAATGCGACGTGGCCGCCACGATGCGGCCGCGCTCATCGCGCAGCGTCACGCTGTACGAGCCGGGTTGTTCGAAACGCAAACCGAGTTGCTGCGCCTGTTGGGCTGGGTCATCGAGGCTGCCTTCGGCATGGCTGCGGTCTTCTAGGCGCACCCATGACCAGCGCGCGGGCGGGTTGGCGGGGGCGATGCCTTGACGACTCGGCTGCCACGTGAACGTCACGCGCTCACGCGGATTCGAGAACTGCCGCTCGGCCCCGAGGTGCCAAGCGTTGGCCCCGCGCTCGATCAAGATCTCGCGCGTGCCACGCACCCGGTAGGCCGCGCCGTCGGTGGCCAGCACCGAGAGGATGTAGCGGCTGGGCTGCTCGGCGGCGGGCAGGCTGTAGGGCGCAAAGCCTTGCTTGTCGGTGAGCAGTTCTTCTTGGGCCACCTTGAGCGGGAACGCGCCGCTGTCGCCCAACTCGCCTTCGATCATGCTCAAGCCTTGAGCGCGGGCACTCAAGCTGAGGCGCGCGCCGCTCACGGGCTTGCCGTCGGGGTAGGTGAGCCGCAGGCGGCCGCTCACCGCTTGGCCGGTGGCGAGGTCGGCTTGGTCGGGCAACCAACTGATCTCGAAATGCGGTTTTTGATACTCGGCCACGCGAAAGGCGGCGGCGTAGACTGCGTCGCGCAAGCTCAGGCGCAGCTCGTAGCCGCCCGCCACGGCGTTGTCGGGTAGCCGGAACGCCCCGTCAGCCCCTGAGCCGGTGGGACCGCCAAAAAACGCCAGCTTGCGTGTCGCTACCACTTGGCCCGCCGGGTCGAGCGCTTGCAAGGCGATCTCGCCGTCGGCCAGTGCCACCGAATCACGCGCATTTTTGAATTCGCGCCCACTCACCTTGATCTTCACCTCGTCGCCGGGCCGATAGAGCGGCCGGTCGGTGACGGTGTAGAGCTTGGTGGCGTGGATCTCGCTGTCTTCGTAGAAGTTCTCCGAGATGAACACCCCGCCCTTGGGGTCGAGACCGAAGACGTAGCTTTGCTCGGGCGCGCGGTGATCCAAGCGCAGCAGGCCCCGGGTGTCGGTGCGTCCGCTGGCCAAAGTGCCCACGCCGTCGCTCCACACCACCTGCGTGCTGGCCACGGCTGTGCCGTCTTGGCGCTGCACGCTCCAGACCAGCATTTGCGCGCTGGAGATCTTGTTCACCGCCACCGTGTCGCTGATGAACAGCAAGGTGGTGGCGCGATGCCGTCCGGTGCTGGCTTCGACCAGATAAAGGCCGGGGTCGAGGCGCTTGAGCGGGATGTGGACATTGCCTTCGTTGGGGCGGATGAAGTCGCTGCTGCTGCCTTCGAGCTTCACGCCCTTGGGGGGCGCGATCGGTTGGGCGTATTGCACGGGGTAGCGAAAGCGCTCCACCAGCGGCAGGCCCGGGATCGGCCGAAAGGCGATGGGCTCTTCAAAGGTGGAGGGGTGATCGAGCGCCGGCGGTGTTTTGAGCTGCGGCACTTCTTGCGTCACCGTGTGGCGGGCGTTGCTGGAGAAAAGGCCGCGCCACGCCATGCGCGACTTCACCACCCAGCTGTCCCACAGATGCGTCAGGGTGTTGGGCAGGCCTTCGACACTGGGGCGGGCCGGCACCTGCACACGGTGCAAATTGCGCTGCTTGCCCAAGAAGTCGAGCGGCTCTTGGATGCGGTAGACCCGCATATCGACCCCGCCCACGTTGTCGAGCATCCACGGCGCGTTCAGCTCCAAGCGCACACGCGGGCTTTCGTCGCTGCCGTAGGTGGCGTCCGAGAGCAAAAAGAACGGCTCGCCCACCAGCACCTGGTGGTCGTTTTGCGCCAGCGGCGGCTCTTCTTTGGCGTGAACGGTCGCAGCGAGCGCCAGCACGCTGAGCAGCATGAGCCGCACAAGAGCCAGCAGTCGATGCATCACGTGGGCGTGGAGGCCGTGGAGTGTCGAGGAGGAAGTCATCGTCGTGATCACGCCATGAAGGCCAGCCTGAAAAGGCCGACAAAATTCGGGTTGCTGTCTTCGGGCCGCCAGCGGGTGTCGCTCCATTGGCGCAGTTGCGCCACGCGTACCGCCCGTAAACCGTTATCGCCGTGATCACCGTGACCGCTGTGGTCCGAGCTGCCGTTGTGATACGCCACATAAGGCCCCAGCCAGAGCATCAGGTGCTGCTCGTCGCCCAGATCAAAAAACAGCAGATCGGCCACTTGGGCTTGATGGAAGGTGCGGCTCACAAAGCGTGTGTTGGCCTGCACCAGCTCCAGCGCGCTGACAAAAGCGCCGCGCGTGCCGTCCGCTCGCTGCCAGCGTTGGCGCAGGGCCTTGGCTTGGGTCGCATCGGGTTCCGGCGGCAGGGGCCGGCTGAGCAGCCCCATCGACTTGCGCCAGGGCAAGTCGTGCTCGCGCAGGCTCTCGGCCACCGCAAAACGCACCAAGCCGGCGCAATCGCGGTGCGTCCAGCGCGGGCTTGGGCCTTGCTCCAGCTGGGCATGCACCAGCACGCTGATCCAGTCGCGCACGATCCGGCTTTGGGTGCTGTCTAAGCGTGGGGTTGGGGCGGTGCTTGGAGCCGTGTTGTGAGCGGCGTTTTGGGCGGAGGCTGTTCCCAGCGCCGCCAGCCATCCCAGCACGATGCGGCGGTTCATCGCTCCACCTCGGCTGGGGGCAAGGCTTGCCAGTCGAGCGCGGTCCAGCCTTGGGCGTCGGGGGCTCCGTGCAGCACGGCTTGGACGGGCGGCAAGCGGCCAAAGGCATTCAAGCGCGGGAAGAGCTGGGTTTCGGCCGCTTGCTGGAAACCGCTTTGGCGCGGCGTCATCACCTTCAGTGCTTCGTGATGCAGCAGCTCCGCCACGTTGACCGGCGTGACCACCGCCAGCGTGGCGCGCTGGCTGGCGGGGTCGCGGTTGAGGGTGTCGGCCACGCTGGGGTAGCGCCGAGCTAAGGTGTCGGCCGCGCGAGCCACCAAGCTGGCGTCGGGCGAAAAGAGCCACCATTCGCCCACGCGGCGCAGGCTGACGCGGTAATGCGCGGGGTCGGCGCTGACGCGCAGCGGCCCGTAAGGGGCGTGGATGCGGCCGCTGCCTTCTTGTTCATCCCAATCGGCCCCTTTGGGCAACCACCACTGCATCAGGCTTTGGAGCGTGGCGGCGTCGGGCGCGGGCCCTTCGGCGTGGGCGATCAGCAAGGGCGTGTGCAGGTGTGAAAGCGCGTACCAGCAGATCGCGGCCGTGCCGTCCAAGCTGCCGACCACCCGTGCCAAGCTGGGCGCGGCGTTGCCGGTGCGGCGCGGGTCGGTCAGCACGCTGCGGGTGCGCGCCCAGTCCACCGGCAACGCCGCGCAGGCGGCTGGGTCGGCGGGCAGGGCGGACCACGGCACGCCAGCAGCAGTGATGGCCGCGTTGGCCGTGTTGGCCGGGTTGGTGGGTGCGGCGGTGGGGCCTTGCTTGATCCAACTGTTCAGCGCCGTCCCGCCCGCCGTCACCTCGACCTTGAGCGCTTGCAGCGCCGGGAAGAAGGCTTGGTAGTTGAAGCTCAGCATCGGTCCGCGCAGCACCCCTTGGTGCGCCGTGTTGGATGGCATGAGCCCAAGCGGCTCGCGCCATACGCCTTGGCGGCGCTCATCGCCAGAGAGCAAGGCGCTCAGCACCTCGGCGGCGTTGCCATCGACTGTGCGGTCGCTTTTGAACAGCAAACCGGGGTCGGAGAACACCACCACGCGCTCGCCCACGCTGGCGATCGCCAAGGTGCGCCGGGCCGAGAGTTGCAGGGCGAGCACCGGCACGGTGCTTGCGGCATCCAGCGGCACCTCAGCAATCAAACTCAGTTGCCGATCATGGGCCGCCAAGGGGGCCAAGCTTTGCAGCGCAGTCGCCACGCTGCTGCGGCTCATGACCATCGCCCAGTGACGCGCCGCGCCCCGGTCGTCGGGCCAAAACGCCACCTCGGCGCGGCCGCCAAGGGCCAGCTCGACCAAGTTATCGGCCAAGCGCAACTCATGTTCAAAAGCCAAGCGCTTGAGCGCACCCACCAAGCTGATGCGGTCGTCGTGCTCTTCGTAATAGAAAACGAACTCTTCGTTCAGCAGCTCACGCAGCACCGGCGCTTTGACCAGATCGCGCGACAGCCCGACCAGCGACGGCGTGACGATCAAGCCCTGCGGCTCGCGCACATTCACTCCCAGCGTGTTGATCGAGCCTTCAAACCGCGCCCATCCCAAGCGCGACCACCCGAACAGCCCCAAAAGCCCCACCAGCAACAGGACGATCATCCCGATGATCCCGCTCACCCCTACCGTCTTCCCGCGTGCCATCTGCGCATCCCCTTCACCGCTGCGATGCGGCAGGCGGATCATAT
>NZ_JBYSVC010000013.1:0-43927 GCF_057922285.1 Leptothrix toolikensis (SeqCode) | reverse complement strand
AAGCGCTGCGCGAAGCCTTGATGGATCAGCTGCGCTGCGCCTTGCATTGGTTGCAGAGCCTGGAGCCCACGGGGGTGGGGGCACGTAACTTGAGCGAATGCTTGCAGCTGCAACTGCGCCAGCACGTACACAACCCTGAGCGCGACTTGGCGATGCAGATTTGCGCCGCGCATCTCGACTTGCTGGCCCGGCGCGACGTGACCCGCCTGTTGGCGCTGACCGGGGCAGACGCCGGGGCCTTGCGGCTGGCGCAGCAACTGATCAAGTCTCTGGAGCCCAAGCCCGGCCGCCCCTTTTCGACCGCCGAGGCCAACATCATCGTGCCCGATGTGATCGTGCAAAAAGCCGGTCGCGGCTGGCGCGTGATGCTCAATCCGGACGTGATGCCGCGTTTGCGCATCAACGAGATGTACGCCCAAGCCCTGCGCCAACAGCGCGGTCAGCAGCGCAGCAACGCCGCTGCGGGTGGTGGTGGGGCGGCCGCTGGGGATGACTCCGGCAACGTGCTTGCCACGCGGCTGCAAGAGGCGCGCTGGTTCGTCAAAAACATCATCCAGCGCTTCGACACCATCGAGCGCGTCTCACGCGCCATCGTCGAGCGCCAAAAAGCGTTCTTCAGCCACGGCGAGATCGCCATGAAGCCGCTGGTGCTGCGTGAGATCGCCGACGAGCTGGGTCTGCACGAATCGACCATTTCGCGCGTGACCACCGCCAAGTACATGACCACGCCCTACGGCACCTTTGAGCTCAAGTACTTCTTCGGCTCCTCCCTCAACACCGAAACCGGCGGCAATGCCTCCAGCACCGCCGTGCGCGCGCTGATCAAACAACTCGTCTCGGCCGAGAGCCCCCACAAACCCCTCTCCGACAGCCACCTCTCCGACATGCTCGCCGAACAAGGCATCCAAGTCGCCCGCCGCACCGTCGCCAAATACCGCGAATCCCTGCGTATTCCCCCAGCCAATTTGCGCAAGGCGATGTGAGAGGCGGGGCGCTCCACCCTAAAAAACCATGTCGTCCATCCTTCCGATCAATCTTGATGGCCTGCTGCGTTTGCAGGGGGTTGAGTCGCCGCGAGTCGAGTTCAAGGCCTCGTGGGATGAGAAAACCACCGGAGCACAGGTCATTCGCACCATTTGCGCCTTTGCCAACGACTTTCAGAACCTCAACGGGGGTTACATCGTCATCGGGGTGGCTCAGAGCAACGACGTGGCGGTGCTGCCCCCCAAAGGGCTGACGGCGGAAGAGGTTGAAAGCGCCCAAAAGTGGTTGCGTGGGCATTGCAACGTGATCGATCCGGTCTACCAGCCGGTGCTGTCGCCCGAGGTGTACGACGGTCAGCGGATTTTGGTGATTTGGGCCCCAGGCAGCCAAGCCCGGCCTCATCAGGCTCCCGAGTCCGCAGAAAAAGGCGCAGCGCGGAAGTTTTATATCCGGCTGGGGTCGGAGACCACGGATGTGGAGCGGCAGCCCGAGCTCAAAACCCAACTCATGCAGTTGACGGCGCGCGTGCCTTTTGATGATCGGCGTGCGCTTCAGGCCAGCGTTTTGGATATTCGGGAAACCAAGGTTCGGGAGTTTCTCCACGACATCGGTAGCGGTTTGGTGGATGAGCAAGACACCCGCACCTTGTATCGCCACCTGCGCGTCGCGGAGCCTGTCAACGGCCACGATGCCCCGCGCAATGTCGGCCTGCTTTTCTTCAGCCAGAACCCGGAGCAGTGGTTTCCTGGTGCGCGCATTGAAGTTGTGCAATTCGCCGGCAATGCCAGCGGCAACGTGCTGGAAGAAAAGGTGTTCAACCAGCGCCCGATCCACGAGCAGCTCCGAGAGTGTTTGGCCTATTTGGAGGGCCTGTCCGTGCGCATGATTCAGAAACTGCCGGGCCGTACTCAGGCTGGACACTGGGTCAGTTATCCCTCTCTTGCCCTGCGTGAAGCGCTGGTCAATGCGGTGTATCACCGCACCTATGAAGGTGTGCAAGAACCCATCAAGGTTTATTTGTACCCCGACCGGCTGGAAGTCATCAGCTACCCCGGCCCGGTTCCCGGGATTGAACTGAAGCATTTGGAAGGCACCGCCCCGCTGCCGCCGGTGCCCGCCCGCAACCGCCGTATTGGGGAGTTGCTCAAGGAGCTGAAATTGGCCGAGGGCCGTGGCACCGGGATTCCAAAGGTGCGGCGCACCATGCAGCAAAACGGCTCGCCACCGCCGCGCTTTGATTTTGACGACAGTCGCAGTTATTTCCGGGTCACCTTACCCGTGCATCCGGAATATCAGGCCATCTTGGCGCTGCAAGATGTCGCGCATCTCAAGGCGGTGGGCGATCACCAAGGGGCGCTGCAACGGTTGCGTGATGCCCATGTGGCGAGCCCCGGCGCTCTTGGGATTGGTTTGGAGCTGGCGCGTGAGTTGACCACCAAGGGCGACATTCATGCTGCTGAGGAGGTTTATCGGCAGTTTGTGAGCAGTAACCCGGCGGCCAATCCCGCGCCGCTCATCACGCTGATCGCCACCGCCTTGCTCGATACCAACCGGCCAAGCGACGCGGTGATATGGCTAGACCGTCTACCGCTGTTGGATGCGGTGGGTGACGCTTTCGAGGCCGCGATTCAGGAAAAGCGTGCCGGCCGCCTAGAAAAAGCGCACCGCTATTTCCAGATCGCGGGCGACGCTGTTTTGCAAGACGTCAAGGCTTTGCATGAGTTTGCTCAGGTCAAAATGAAACTGGCCGACAAAGCCCGGCCCAGGCATCGCGCCGGTAACCGTATGGCCTATTTCCGCTTGCTCGACGAAGCGCGCGACATGCTACAGCGCGTGGTCCAACTAGACGCCCCCCGGGCTCGTCACGCTTGGGCTTGGTACGACCTCGGCCGAGTACTCCGCTGGAGCCAAGCCCCCCTACCCGACATCCGCCACGCCTTCGAAAAAGCCATCGCCCTTGATCCCCATGAAGAGCGCTTCTTGAAAGCCGTCAAGGACTTGGGCGGATCGAAAAGTGAAAAGCAATTCTCTGTGGATTCATGATTTTGATCATTTATCCGCCAGACTCTTTTGATATCAGGAATTTCCCTGAAATTATTTTTAGGGTTAAAAATATTGTTGATGATCCTTTTTTGGAGCTATTTGAACTTTCAACTTCCCAAGAAAAAGGTATGGTTGCTCGAATCTCCTCTGGGCGAGGAGATGCCTCTAGAAAAATATTGCCAAGGGTGTTTCTACGGATTGGCCATCTTTTGAAGAAGTTAGATCTGTCTTTTTCTATATAGCTTTTATCAACTATGCCTTTTGCATAGTAATCTACTTCTTGGGTGTAATACGGCAATATATCATTCCCATCTTGGGTTGATGAGTTTGTCGTAAACCATTCTCGTATTGTTTTCATTGCCAACTCATTGGTTATAGCTACTTGATCAGTGTTGGGTGCTGCTTCTGGATTGTTATTGGTGATGTTATATTTGCTGGCTGGTGCGCCTTCATGGGTTGGCTTGGGTTCCGGTGGTTGCTCTTCTGGAAAGTTGCTTATAACCATCGCATCTATGAAATTTTTATCACTCATCATTGATGGAGTGTTGCAGCTTTCTATAGAAAATAACTTATCCCAAGAAATTCTTTCCCCCGCCAAAGAGAATGCGACATAATTGCAATCCCTTAGATTGGCCCCAAAGCTATTTTGGGCATCAAATGCTGTTTTTACGATGTATGCATTTCTATTTTTGTATGTGCCTCTCCATACAATAGTTGATGATACAGGTGAAAATGATGATGGGCTTTTAAGTGCTTGTTGAATAATCTGTTGCGCAGCGTCGATGATTTTCGCTTCACTGGTAGCCGTTTTTTGGTTCTGTATGATTTCGTAAGTGTATTCATATATTCTTACGGATAGGCCGTAGATCATTAGTGGTGCAATGAATATTATTGAGATTTTATTTAATATAGATTGCTTTTTGAATTCATCAGAAATAACTTTGAAAGTTGGTGTTTTTGTTGATGGGGGTGCTGCTTGTAATTTTACTTTGTTTGATGTGGTTGGTAAGTCAACATCGATTGGTTGATGTTGTTCATCATCGCATCTTAATAGGCAAATGCCGCCAGCCATTTCTATGGCTTTTTTATATTTTTTGGCAATATCTTCTCTTAGGCCATTTTTTAGAATAAATCCTGGCGTGCTAAGAATATTTTCAATTTGTTCTGGTGTGGCCTTAAAAAGGGCTGCTAGATTTTCTCTGCTCTTTTCCTCTGAAGCATTTTTCTGTAAGCCGTTGATTATAATGCTGTAGGTGATATTTGTTGTTGGCTCCATTGTATTTCCAGTGTTTTTTAATTAAATCAAATAACAATTTATTTATTCTAAAAAAATGTGTTCGAGGCTGTATTTAATTGCAGTGCGTAATATTTCAATAGAAGGTCTTGCAAGTGCTGTACTTCACTTTTGAACCTGCACCGGAAATTATATGCATGATGCACGCAAGAATTTTATACAAGTAAATAAACAACTTATAAATTTGTTGAGATAACGCGATTTCATCGCGGGGGCAATAGATCTCTCACGGCAAATGGCTCAAGCACATCAAAGCTTCCTGCTAGTCCGCTAGGCATTAGTGATGTAAGAGATTTCTTAAAGCCATCACTGACTGCATCCATAATCCTGGAATTGCTTATGCCATCTATGTCTTTTCCGAGGTGAATTTGCCTAACAATGATTTGGATAATTTCTTCTGGAATATAATTTTTGTTCTGCTGGGCTAATTTAGATAGCTTGATATCTAAAGCTTTAATAGGATCAATATAGAAAATATTATTCCTTATTCTATAAGGAACAACTAAAATATCTGTACCGCCAGAATACTGCCAGCGACGGGTGGTAAACCTCTCAAAACGTAACTGAACTTCTGAGAAGTATTTTGGGGAGAAGTACCACTTAGAGTTGTTGCCAAAAAAATCGGCTGATACTGAAGTTTCGTAGCCCCAGCAATTTTTATCGCAAAACCCAACAAAATAAAAGTGAACCTTTTCACCAGTCAGATCATGAAGGTAACGGAGGCTCGGTCCGATAATGTCTTTGCAAATTCTATCTTCTGGCCTAGTGAATACAACCACCCCAAGGCGCCATATGTTCGACCAATTAGCATGCGTAGCCTCACAGTCGGCAATTTCCAGATCGTAACTATCGAAAGGAATCATATAAATCCCGCTTTTTATATAGTAGCTACTTGCACATTAGGCATAACTATTTAGTCGCCCATCACCGCCGGAATTGTCACCCGTGCAAAACGAGTGAGCATGGAGCGTAACGGCGACACAGGGGGCGACTCGGACGGAATGGTCCAACACTGAGTTCGGGTGCGTTAGCGCGGTGCATCTCCATCCTCCATTTTGTGTACGGCCATCAAGCTAGTGATGTGCCGTTGGAGGGCATCGTAAATCTTTACAAGAGCCCTGAAAAGATCCCGACTCCAACTTTTGGTGGATGGGTGTGGCATCCCCCTTTTGGGGGTTATGACTTGGTTTGTTGGGCTGCCATCGCTCGGGCCACGCGGGAGCCGGTGGGGCGGTGGAGGAGGGTGGAGATGAAGGTGCCGGCGTCGATGAGGGTGGGGAGGTCGATGCCGGTGGGGATGCCGAGGCCGTGGAGGAGGTAGACCACGTCTTCGGTGGCGACGTTGCCGGTGGCACCTTGGGCGTAGGGGCAGCCGCCGAGGCCGGCGACGCTGGTGTCGAAGATGTGGATGCCGAGCTGGAGGCTGGCGTAGACGTTGGCCAACGCTTGGCCGTAGGTGTCGTGGAAATGGCCGCTGACCTCATCGAGGGGGAAGTGGCGCAAGGCGCGCTCCAAAGCGTGTTGCACCTTGAGCGGCGTGCCCACGCCGATGGTGTCGGCTACGCCCAAGTGATCGACGCCCAGATCCTTCATGGCGCGCGCCACGCGCTCCACCGCATCGGGCGAGACATCGCCCTCATAGGGGCAGCCCAGCGCGCATGAAATCACCCCCCGTACCCGCAGGCCGGCGGCGTGTGCGGCTTGGGTCACGGGGCGGAAGCGCTCGATGCTTTCGGCCACCGAGCAGTTGATGTTTTTGCGGCTGAAGCTCTCGCTGGCGGCGGCAAACACCACCACCTCATCCACCTTGGCCGCCAAAGCCGCTTCAAAGCCTTGCATATTGGGGGTGAGGGCGCTGTAGCGCACGCCGGACCGCCGTTGCAGCCCAGCCATCACGGCGGCGTTGTCGCTCATCTGCGGCACCCAGCGCGGGCTGACAAAACTGGTGACTTCGATGGCGTCGAGCCCGGCGTTTTGCAGCCGATGCACCAGCTCAATCTTGTGCTCGGCCGCGACCATCTGAGCCTCGTTTTGCAGACCGTCGCGCGGTCCAACATCGACCAGCGTGACTTTAGAAGGCAGGGACATCGGGTATTCCTCAGGGGTAAATGTGACGATGCACACGGCTGTCACACATGACTTGCGAATTACGTGATTTTGGGGCTGGCGTTGTGGTGCCGCTCAGACAACGATAGCGCCTGCCCGCCCGCCCCATGTCCACGACCTTCGTGCTGCTATGACCGAATCCCTCCGCCTACGCCTTGCTTGCCGTATCCGTGACCTGCTGTTGCAGGAGGTGGGCGAGGTCATCGACGTCAACTTGATGCTCGGGTTGCACGGCTACGCCCGTGCCGTGCTTAGCCTGTGTCGGGGTGGGCGCAACGCTGAGTTGCGTAGTCTGGGTGAGCAGTTTTGCCAAGCCACCCAAGCCGAAGAAAAGGCCCAGCGGGCCGCGCGCAGTGCCCATGAGCCGAGCTTTTTTCAGGGCGGGCTGAGTTCGATGAGTGCCTCGCCCTCGGCGACCTGATCGCCCACGCTGTAGCGCAAGGCTTGCACCGTGCCGGCCTTGGGGGCTGTCAGGGTGTGCTCGATCTTCATGGCTTCCATCACCGCCACGGCTTGACCCGCAGCGACGACATCGCCCACCTTGACCAGCAGTGCAATCACCTTGCCTGGCATCGGCGCTTGCAAGCCGCCGCCATGGGCCTGAGCGGCGCTTTGGGTGGCGTTTTTTATCGCGTCTTCCAAGGGATCAATCCAGCGCACCACCGCTTGGCCAGCGTCGGTGTGGATCGAGAGCAGCGTGCCCGTGCGGTCTTCAAAACGATAGACCGCGCCTTTGAAGCGTGACGCATCAACGCTCAGCAGCTGAGCGCCCAGCGCCAACTGCATCGGCCGACCTGCTTGCTGGAGCAGGCTGAAACGCTGGCGCTCGCCGGCGTACACGATCTCAAACAAGCGCTGCGCTGCGCCGTGCATGCGCCAGCCGTCGCGGGCCGACCAAGGGTCGCTTGATCCTTGGTGATGGATCTGACTTTGCGCGGCTTCCTCGGCCAAGCTGTGCGCCACCACCGCTTGGGCCACTGTGGCGAGCGCCAAGGGTGGGGCCTCAAACAGGGCGGCGCGTTCGTGCTCGATCAAGCCGGTGTCGAGCTCGGCGGAGGCAAAGCGCTTGCAGTTCACCACCCGGCGCAGAAAAGCCGCGTTGCTCGGCAGGCCCACCACATGGGTTTGGGCCAAGGCCGCGTCGAGCCGCGCCAAGGCTTGGGCGCGGTCCTCGCCCCAGACGATGATCTTGGCGATCATCGAATCGAAGTGCGGCGAGATCGTGTCACCTTCTTTCACGCCGGTATCGACCCGCACCGCGCCGCGCTCAAAGGCGACGTGCTCGGGCCAGCGCAGCACCGCCAGGGTGCCGATGGCGGGCAAAAAGCCGGTGTCGGGGTTCTCGGCGCAAAGCCGCGCTTCGATGGCGTGGCCGTGGCAACGCAGCGCTTCTTGCGCCAGCGGCAGGGCTTCACCGCTGGCGATGCGCAACTGCCACTCGACCAGATCCAGCCCGGTGATGGCTTCGGTCACGGGATGCTCGACTTGCAGCCGGGTGTTCATCTCCATGAAGTAAAAGCGCGGCGGCGCAGCGCCTTGGCCGGGCTCGACGATGAACTCGACCGTGCCGGCCCCCACATAGCTCACAGCGCGGGCGGCTTGGATGGCGGCTTGCGCCATGGCTTGGCGCACGGCCTCGGGCAGACCGGGGGCCGGGGCTTCTTCAAGCACCTTTTGGTGGCGGCGCTGCACCGAGCAATCGCGCTCAAACAGATGCACGAACTGGCCGTGGCGGTCGCCAAAGATCTGGATCTCGACGTGGCGCGGGCGCTGCACGTAGCGCTCGATCAGCACGGCGGCATCGCCAAAGCTGGCTTGGGCCTCGCGCTGGCACGAAGCGAGGGCGGCCTCAAAGGCTGCGGCCTCGGTGACGATGCGCATGCCCTTGCCGCCGCCGCCCGCGCTGGCCTTGATCAGCACCGGGTAGCCGATGCGCTCGGCCTCCAGCGCCAGCCGTGCGGGGTCTTGGTCCTCGCCGTGATAGCCCGGCACCAGCGGCACACCGGCGTCTTGCATCAAGCGTTTGGCGGCCGATTTGAGCCCCATGGCGCGGATGGCGCTGGCGGGCGGGCCGATGAAGACCAGGCCGGCGTCTTGGCACGCTTGGGCGAACTCGGGGTTCTCGCTCAAAAAGCCGTAGCCGGGGTGGATGGCCTCGGCCCCGCTGGCTTGGGCGGCGGCGAGGATCAGCTCGGGGCGCAGGTAGCTGTCGCGCGCACTTTGGCCGCCGAGGGCGATGGCTTCGTCGCAGGCCGCCACGTGTTGACTGTGTGCATCGCTGTCGGCGTACACCGCCACGCTGCGCACGCCCAAACGGCGCGCGGTGGCGGCGATGCGGCAGGCGATTTCGCCGCGATTGGCGATCAGGATTTTCTTGAACATGGGTCCGTGGTCCAGGCAGGGGGGCGTTTGTCCAGAAAGGCGTGCAGACCTTCGCGGCCTTCGGCGCTGGCGCGGGTGTCGGCGATGCGCAGGGCGGTGTCGGCGCGCAGCTCGGGGCTGAGCGGTGCTTGGGCGACGTCGCGCACCAGTTGCTTGCAAGCCCGCACCGCCGCCGGGCCGTTCGCTTGCAGGCCCTCGATCAGCGCCTGCACGTGGGCGTCGAGCTGCTCGGGCGCTACCACCTCGTGGACCAGCCCGCAGCGGGCTGCTTGGGCGGCGCTGAAGCGTTCGGCGGTGATCATGTAGCGCTGTGCGGCGCTCTGGCCCATGGCGCGCACCACGTAGGGCGCGATGGTGGCTGGCAGCAGGCCGAGCCGCGCCTCTGAGAGGCAAAACTGCGCCCCTTGCGCCGCCACGCGCACATCACACACGGCGGCCAGCCCCAAGCCGCCGGCAAAGCAGTCGCCGTGGATGCGACCAATGATCGGCACGGGGCAGGACCAGATCGTCCAGAGCATTGCAGCCAGCGCTTGGGCGTCGCGGTGGTTTGCGTCCCAGCCTTGGGTGGCCATGTCACGCATCCAGCCCAGATCGGCCCCGGCGCAAAAAACCTTGCCGCGTCCGCCCAGCACGATCACGCGCAGCTTGGGCTCGGTGGCCAGTTGGGCAAAGCAGCGATCAAGCGCATGGATCAGCTCGGCGTTGAAGGCGTTGCGCGTGTCGGGACGGTTCAGCCAGACGCGGGCCACGGGCCCCTCGCGTTCCAGCGCCAGCATCGGGGGGGGGGTGTTCATGTGCTTTTTGACGGCTTGTTGAGAGTCACATGCGAAAGATGCCGAAGCGGGTCGGTGGGATCGGGGCGTTCAAGCTGACTGATAGGCCCAGGCCCAGCACGCGGCGGGTATCGGCTGGGTCGATGACGCCGTCGTCCCAGAGCCGGGCGCTGGCGTAATAGGGGTGCCCTTGGCGCTCGTATTGCTCAAGGATCGGCGCTTTGAAGGCGGCTTCTTCCTCGCTGCTCCAAGGGCTGCCCTTGGCTTCCAGCCCATCGCGCTTGACGGTGGCCAGCACGCTGGCGGCTTGCTCGCCACCCATCACCGAGATGCGCGCGTTGGGCCACATCCAGATGAAGCGTGGCGAGAAGGCCCGACCGCACATGCCGTAGTTGCCAGCGCCAAAACTGCCGCCGATGATGACGGTGAACTTGGGCACCTCGGCGCAAGCCACGGCGGTGACCATCTTGGCCCCGGCGCGGGCGATGCCTTCGTTTTCGACCTTGCGCCCGACCATGAAGCCGGTGATGTTCTGCAAAAAAACCAGCGGAATGCGGCGCTGGCAGCACAACTCGATGAAGTGCGCGCCCTTGTCGGCACTTTCGGCGAACAAGATGCCGTTGTTGGCCACGATCCCCACGGGCAGGCCTTCGATGTGGGCAAAGCCGGTCACGAGGGTGGTGCCGTAGCGCGCCTTGAATTCGTCAAAGGCGCTGTCATCGACGATGCGGGCGATGACTTCGCGCACATCAAAGGGCTTGCGTGTCATCACGCCGTGGGCGTCGAGCGGGATGATGCCGTGCAGCTCAAGCGGATCAAAACGCGGCGCGCGGGCGGGCAGGCAAGCCAGCTCGTGCGTCTTGCGCCGATTCAGGTGGCGGATGGCTTGGCGGGCCAAGGCCAAGGCGTGGGCGTCGTTGTCGGCCAGATGATCGGCCACGCCCGACAGACGTGTATGCACATCGCCGCCGCCCAGGTCTTCGGCGCTGACTTCCTCGCCGGTGGCGGCTTTCACCAGCGGCGGGCCGCCGAGAAAGATGGTGCCTTGCTCGCGCACGATGATGGTCTCGTCGCTCATCGCTGGCACATAGGCCCCGCCAGCGGTACATGAACCCATCACCACCGCGATCTGCGCGATGCCCTCGGCCGACATGCGCGCTTGGTTGTAAAAAATCCGGCCAAAGTGATCGCGGTCAGGAAAAACCTCGTCTTGGTTGGGCAGGTTGGCCCCGCCCGAATCGACCAGATAAATGCAGGGCAGGTGGTTTTGCTGCGCCACTTCTTGGGCCCGCAGATGCTTTTTGACCGTCAGCGGGTAATAGGTGCCACCCTTGACGGTGGCGTCGTTGCAGATGATCAGGCATTCGACGCCGGCCACCCGGCCGATGCCGGTGATCAGCCCAGCGCAAGGCGCTTCGTCCTTGTACAGCCCCAAAGCAGCCAGTGGGCTCAACTCCAAAAAAGGACTGCCGGGGTCGAGCAAGGCTTCGATGCGTTGTCGGGGCAGCCACTTGCCGCGCCCCAAGTGTTTGGCCCGGGCCACCTCGCCACCACCTTGATGGATGCGCTCAAGGTGCGTTTGCAAGTCAGCCACGAGGGTGCGCATCACGGCGGCGTGGGCTTGGACGTCGGCGGCGCGCGGGTTGAGTTGGGAGGCGAGGATCGACATACAAGCCATTATGTAGTGACGTTTACGTTAACGTCACTCGTAGAAACATCAAGCAGCCGTTACACCTTGATGGCACCATGCCGGCCATGCTTTTTCATGATCTTTTGACTTTCGCCCTGAGCGGTCACGGTTTGGTGGCCTTGGCGCTGACCGGGGTGGCGCTGGCTTTCCGTCCGTGGGCGACTTTGCGACAAACCGAGGCCCTACAAAACCCTTGGCTGGCCATGCTGGTGGTGCTGCCGTGGTTTTGGGCAACACAAAAAATCGTGCCCTTTTTTGGCCCACAGATGCAGCTCTCTGGCGCTTGCTTGATGGTGCTGATGTTCGGCTGGCCGCTGGCGATGCTGACCCTGTGGCCGGTGGCCTTTTTGGGCGGCTGGTTGGCGGGGGTCAGCATAGACCGCACCACCGAGTTGCTGCTCTGGAACGGCATGATGCCGGGCACGCTGGCCTTGCTGATCGGTTTGGCGACACGGCGCTTTTTGCCGCATCACCTGTTTGTGTACATCCTCGGCCGGGGGTTTCTCACCACCGCTTTGGCCTTGGGGATCTCAGGGTCGATCTGGCTGTGGCTTGGGCCGGTCACCGCCGCTCAAGCCAGCGTGGTGCCGTCGAATCTCTCAGAGCTGCTGATCGGTCGCTGGTTGATTTCCTGGGCCGAAGCCTTTGCGACCGGGGGTATGACGGCGGTTTTTGTGGCCTTCTTCCCGGAGTGGATGCTGACGTATTCAGACCTGCGCTACCTTCCCACATCGGAGAAGGCTCAGGCGGGTCGTTCTCAGCATCAGAACGAGAAGCGCTGACCCGTTTGTAGGGCTTGGATGGTGTGCGGTACGCGCAACTGCTCGATTTGCCCCATCACGGCGGCCCGCTCACCCGGCTTCATGTGGGTGATGGCAATGGCGGTTGGCCGGTCGAGTTGGATGATTTCGTCGCGCAAGCGGCAAGGTGAGAGGTGTTGGCTGATCTTGGCCAGCGCGAGTTCTTCGTCGCTGAAGGCGGTTTCGATCACCAACTGCGCCAGCTTGCGACCCTTAAGGGTGGCCCATAGGTCGGGGTTGGGGCCGGTGTCGCCGGTGTAGACCCACCAGCCGCTGGGCGTCTCAACGGCGTAGCCCACAGCTGGCACGGTATGCCGAGCGGGGAGCACTTCGATGCGTTGCCCACCGATGGCCAAGACTTGACCGACATCCAGCTCAATCAATTCGATGATCGGTTGATGGCTGGGCAGGCGGGTGAAGTCGGGCCATAGCACGCCGTTGAAAAGATGCTTGCGCAAGGCGTCCAAGGTGGCCGCGAGGCCGTACACCCGGATCGGCTGGTAGGGCATGCGTTCGAAGCGTTCGCGCATCACGCTATCGGCCAAGAGTGGAATACCCAGCACATGGTCGAGATGCGAGTGCGACAACAGGATGTGGTCGATCTGCGCCAGCTCTTCCAAGGGCAGATCACCGACGCCGGTACCCGCATCGATCAAGACGTTCTGATCGATCAGGAAAGCCGTGGTCCGGTTGCCGGCGGCAATCGATCCCGAGCAACCAAGAACATGCAGATTCATCAGCTTTGCAAAACAAAATCAGGGTTGCACAAACTGCATCTGTGATCCTGCCAGCTCGATCACATCACCATCTTTCAGATGCACAGGGTCCGACATCACGGGCATGCCGTTGACTGTGGGGCGATGGGTGCCTTCAACATGCGAAAACACATAGCCGCCCGGTCGTTTGGTGATGGACGCCACTTGCATGCCCGGCCGACCCACGGTGGTGACCACCTTGGTCAGGACCACTTCTCGCCCAGCTGCTGCACCCGACAACACTTTGATGACCGCTTGAAGGGGCGGTCCGGCATTGACGCTGGGGTAGCCCTGCGTGTTGCTGCCTGTGAGCGGGGCGTTCTGTCGCATGATCGGTCCGGGGCCCGGCGGCATTTGGCCGGGCTTCAAGATCATGGTTTTTTCGTAGTCGTTACTTTCTTCAACGACGTACTTGATCTTGTACTTACCGATTTCGACGGTGTCGTTGTGTTGCAGCAATTGCTTCTTGATGGCCCGACCATTGATGTAGGTGCCATTGGTGCTGTTTTGGTCTTCGATGTAGACCCCAGGTCCATCCATCTGAAGCACGGCGTGCTCACCGCTGACGGCCAAGTTGTCGATCACGATGTCGTTGTACGGACGTCGTCCGAGGGTCGTCCGGTCCTTCATGAGCTGGACTTCCTTGATGACGACCCCGTCCAGCGAAACGACGAGTTTTGGCATGCGTGGCCTCTGAATCAATGCGTGAAAACAGTACGAGTCGGCGGAGCGGTCAGTGACGGAAGGGCCACCAAGAACGGGCACCAGCCCCACCCCCCCGCACCGTGACGAGGATCAGGGCTATATTATCCCGTCCGCCGGCTGAATTGGCAGCAGATACCAAGGCATCACCTGTTTCTGCAATGGTGTGATGGGCATGAAGCACTTGGGAGATCTCATCGTCGCTCAGCATATCCGACAGACCGTCTGAGCACAGTAGGTAGATGTCACCCGGCATGACGCCATGTGTGTGAGTTTCCAGCAAAACCACGTCTTCGACACCGACCGCGCGCGTGACCAAGTTTTTGTGGGTGCTTTTGGCGGCTTGTTCGGGTGTCAGCAGACCGGCGTCGATTTGTTCTTGCAGTAAAGAGTGATCACGGGTGATTTGCGTCAAGCGCCCACCTCGCCAGCGGTAGGTGCGCGAGTCCCCGACATGACCCACCAGCAAACGGCTGCCCCGGAACACAGCCACCACCAAGGTGGTGCCCATCCCTGCATATTGGGGGTTGGCGTTGGCGGCGTTGAAGATCGAACGGTTGGCGTTATCGACGCAGATATCCATCGCACGACGGACATCGTTCTCGCTGACCATCGCTGGCGCTTCACCGAGCCAGCGTCCTAGCTCAGAACGGATAAAGGTGGTGGCCATGTTGCTCGCCACCTCACCCGCGTTGTAGCCGCCCATGCCGTCGGCAAGGACAGCCAAGGCCACGGACTCGTCAACGACGACGGAGTCTTCGTTGTTCGAGCGGGCGAGACCGCGATCGGTCACGGCGTAGAACTCGAAACTCATGGGGAGTGCAGGGGTAGGGTGGGGGCAATCCAAGGACGGGGCCGATTTTGCCCGTAAGTCGGGCGAGTGCCAAACAATCAGCGTAAGAACGGTCGCGGCATGCGCGTAATCCTGCACCCTTGTGGGTCTTGTTTCGAATCTAAGGCGCGTTGTTCAGGGCGCTTGCGCTTTTCATCCCTTGGTGCAAGCAGTAACATTCGTGCGCCCGGCGTTGCCGAGGCGCCTTAAGCGATCTGTTTGGGTGCCCGGGGTGCTGTTTCAATGAATGCTTTTGATGGAGATAAATGACATGGCAACTGCAAAAAAGGCCGCCGTAAAGAAGGCACCGGCGAATAACGCGGCAACCCCGGAGGTCGCAGTCAAGAAGTCGGCGGCCAAAAAGGCAGTACCGGTCACCAAGCCGGCTGCGGGTTTTATGAAGCCCCTTACCCCTTCTCCGGTCTTGGCCGCCATTGTGGGTGCCAAGCCGTTGCCCCGGACCGAAGTGACCAAGAAGGTCTGGGTCTACATCAAGAAGCACAAGCTTCAGGATGAAGCCAACAAGCGCATGATCAACGCCGACGCCAAGTTGAAGGAAATCTTCAAGGTTGATCAGGTGTCGATGTTCGAAATGACCAAGCTGATCAGCGCACATCTCAGCTGAGGCCACCGAGCTGGAAGACCCGGGCACCACGTGGTGCCCGTTTTTCATGCTTGCAGGGCTAAAGCCTCGTCAAGACCCAAGTGAATGTTCATCGCCTGAATCGCGGCTCCGCTCGCACCTTTGCCCAAGTTGTCGATGCGTGCCATCAGCACCGCTTGGCTGGCGTTCGCAAAAACACACACATCGGCCCGATTGGTGTCGTTACAGGCTTGGATGTCGAAAAAGCCATCATCCAGCGCCTCTGGGCCATTGAGCGGCAAGACCCGTACAAAGCGTTCGCCTTGGTAGCGCGCAGCTAAAGCGGTATGCAGGTGCTCGGCGGTCACGCCTGTGCCCAAGCTACTCAGATGCAGCGGCACGCTCACGGCCAACCCTTGATAGAAAGAGCCGACCACCGGCATGAACACTGGGGCGCTGTTCAGGCCCGTATGGGCCCCCATCTCAGGGATGTGTTTGTGGCTTAGACCCAACGCATAGGGGCGCGGTGAGGCCAGTTTGGCGTCTCCACTGCTGCGGTATTGCTCAATCATCGACTTGCCGCCGCCCGAATAGCCGGTGATCGACGTGGCCGTGATGGCCGCGCTGGCCGGGATCAAGCCGGCGTCGATCAAAGGGCGCAGCAGCAAGATGAAGGCTGTGGCGTGGCAACCCGGGTTGGCAATGCGCTTGCTGGCACGGATCGCATCGCGCTGTGTGGGTGCCAGTTCGGGCAAGCCGTAGACCCAGCCGGGCTGAGTGCGGTGGGCGGTGCTGGCGTCGATGATGCAAGTGGCCGGGTTGGTGACCAAGCTGACCGCTTCCTTGGCGGCGGCGTCGGGCAGGCAAAGGAAGGCGACATCGGCGGCGTTGAGCAGCCGGGCGCGCTCAGTGCTGTCCTTGCGCTTGTCGGGGTCAATGCGCAGCAGCTCCAGATCGGCGCGCGCCGACAACAGCTCGTGAATCCGCAGGCCGGTGGTGCCTTCCTGACCATCGACGTAAACCACACGTTTCATGTCCATCCTTTTGATCCTTCGCGGCCATCCGGCCTCAAGGCGGCCAAGCATAAGCGATCGGTGACAATGCGGCCATGGTGACAAAGATGCCCAAAGGACTTGGTCGCGGCCTAGAAGCGTTGCTCGGGCCGCAGGTGGCGGATGTGGTGGCGAGTCGCGGTCGCGACGATCTGCCCTCAACGCTGAACGTGGACCAAATGCAGCCAGGACGCTATCAACCGCGTACCCGCATGGATGAGGGCGCGCTGTTTGAATTGGCTGAGAGCATCCGCACCCAAGGGGTGATGCAGCCGATTCTGGTGCGGCCCATCGAGGCAGCACCAGGCGCGCCGGCCTACGAGGTCATCGCCGGTGAGCGGCGCTTGCGGGCCGCCAAGCTGGCGGGGCTCGACACCCTGCCGGTGCTGGTGCGCAAGGTGCCCGATCAGGTCGCCGCTGTGATGGCGCTGATTGAGAACATCCAACGTGAGGATCTCAACCCGCTCGAAGAGGCCCAAGGCGTGCAGCGCCTGATCGAAGAATTCCGTCTGACGCACGAAGACGCTGCGCAGGCCATTGGTCGCTCGCGCAGTGCCACGAGTAACTTGCTGCGGCTGCTCAACTTGGTGCCTGCCGTGCGGCAGATGCTCTCGGCCGGTGATCTGGACATGGGCCATGCGCGGGCGCTGTTGCCGCTCGAAGGCGCGGCTCAGATTGCTTGCGCGCATGAAGTCCTCTCAAGGCAACTCTCGGTGCGCGAAGCCGAGCGTTTGGTGGCGCGCACGCTCGAAGGCAAAGCCGGCCCGGCGGCCCAAGCCACGCCGCCTGCCAAGTCGCGCGATTTGCTGCGCATTGAGGAACAACTCGCCGACCGCTTCACCGCTCCGGTGGATATCCGCATCAAAAAAGCCACCCGGCGCGGTCAGCCGGGCGAGATCGCCATCGCGTTCGGCTCGATGGATGAGCTCAACAGCCTGCTCGACAAATTGGGTTTGGGCGAGTCGTGAATCTCGCTGTCGTCGATCCCGCCGCTTTGGCTGCGCTCTATCCGATCTTGGTGGAGGCACCGCCACCGGGTTGGTTGGACGATGTGCAGCGCGCGATCATCGAGGTGCCCGCAGGGACGGTGCTGTTTGACGAAGGTCGGGCCTGCGCGGGTTTCCCGATGGTGCTAAGTGGCGCGGTGCGGGTGGCGCGGGGTGCGCCGCAGGGTCGGGCGATTGAGTTGTACCGCGTCTCACCGGGTGAAATTTGCATCGTCTCGGCCTCGTGCCTTTATGGCGATGCGCCGCTTTCAGCCCACGGTGTGGCGGTGGAGGCGACGCGCTTGCTGCTGCTGCCGGGGCCGGTGTTCATGCGCTGGTGCGCGCACGAGCCTTTTCGGCACTATGTCTTCGCGGTCTTTGCCAGTCGCATGGCCGATCTGATCGCCTTGGCTGAAGCCGTGGCTTTTCAGCGCCTCGATCAACGTCTTGCCGCCGCTTTGCTTGGACGCGGCGGCACGCTCAGCTTGACGCATCAGCAGCTGGCCGATGAGTTGGGCACGGTGCGCGAGATGGTCACCCGCTTGCTCAAGCGCTTTGAGCAATCCGGCTGGGTGGCCTTGGGGCGTGAACGCATTGAGGTGCTTGACCCCATCGCCTTGCGCCACCTCGCTGCGGGCGCTCCACTTGCTGTGTGACTGCGGTCACAGAACTTCTGCGCCAAGGCGCGCACACTGCGCCCCAGTCGGCATCGGGCCGGCCTTTTTCCGGAGACTCTGTGATGAAACCCAATGTTGGTGGTATCGACCGTATCGTGCGTATCTTGGCGGGCTTGATCCTGATCGGCTTGGCCGCGACCGGCACGGTGGGCGTGTGGGGTTGGATCGGTGTGGTGCCGCTGCTGACGGGCTTGTTCAGCGTCTGCCCGGCTTATTCGATCTTTGGCGTCAAGACCTGCTCACGTTGAGCGGGCACTCTGCGTCGTGCTTGCGTCCCACTCGGGCACAGCGTGGTGTTTGAGGGCGGCGCGGCGCTGAAGGGCGTCGGGCAGCACCTTTTCGACATGTCGCCAAAAAGCGGGGCTGTGGTTCATCTCGTGCAGGTGAGCCAGCTCATGCACGACCACGTAGTCGATCAAAGGCATGGGCAGATGCAGCAAGCGCCAGTTCAGACGCACCGTCTGGAGCGCACCGCGCTGGCTTGCACTGCCCCAGCGGGTGCGTGCTGAGGTGAGTTGCAACTGCGGCAGCTCGCGCAGATCAAGGCGTGGCGCATAGAGCACCATGCGCTCGGCAAACAGGCGCAGCGCGGCTTGCTTCCACCAGCGGTGAACGGCAGCCCGCAGGTGATCGGCGTCCAGCGCCTGCGCCTTGAGTCGCAAATGCAAGGTCGGTGATGACTCTGGGGTCTCTGGCGCGGCTTCTCTCAGTTCGGGCCGAGGACCTTTCCCCGTCAAATCCAGCTGCAAACTGCCGCCTAAATAAGGCAGCACGGTGCCGTGTTGCCATGCGATGGGGGCTTGGTGGGGTTCTTGGTTGCGGCGCTCTTGCTCAGCCAAGCGTTGCAAGATCCAGTCGGCTTTCTGGCGCAGCGCGGCTTCGATGTCGCCCTGTGCCACCCAAGCCGGGGCGCGCACGAAGAGGCCATCGCGGCGAATCACCAAGCCGATGCTGCGCCGCTGCACCCGGTGCAGCTGGTAGCTGAGGTTTTGCTCACCGAGCCGGATTTGCGGCATCGGTTTCAGGGGGGACGCTGGGGTAAGCCTCGGGATCAAGCCGGTGCATTTCGTCCTCGATCCAGGTTTCCACCTCTTGCATCAGCGCATCCGGTCGACGTCCGGTCGGGTCGATGGGCACGCCGATCGAGATATCGACCACCCCGGGGCGCAGCAAAAAGCTTTTGCGTGGCCAGCAGCGGGCCGAGGTGACGGCGATGGGCACGATGGGCGTGCCTGCTGAAATGGCCAGGCGCGCTGCGCCGCTGTGATACGTGCCCTTGCCGCCGCGCTCAGCCCGGGTGCCTTCGGGGAACATGATCATCCAGTTGCCTTGGGCCATGAACTGCTTGCCTTGCTCGGAGACCTTGCGCCACGCCTCGGTGCGGCGGCCCCGGTCGATATGCACCATGTCGAGCCGCGCCATCGACCAGCCGAAGAAGGGGATATAGATCAGCTCGCGTTTGAAGACATAAGACAGCGGGTGTGACATCAGCGCCGGGAAGGCAAAAGTCTCCCACGTCGATTGATGCTTGGGGGCCAGGACCACCGCTTTATGGGCGTCGGCAGCGGTGGGCAGGTGCTCCATGCCTTGAATGCGCCAGCGCACGCCGCAGATCCAGCGCGCGCCTTGGGTAGCAAGCCACAACCAGCCGGCGCACATCCAGTACAGCCGGGTGCCGCGCAAAAAAATCGAGGCGATCAGCACCGCCGTGGCGTAGGGCACCACGGTGATGACCAGCCAAAGCACGAAGAGAAAAGAACGCAGATAGATCATCAAAAGCTTTCAGCTCAGGGACTGCTATTGAGCACAGCGTGGGCAAAGGCGGCCAAATCGGCGTGGATCTTGACGCCCTTGATCTGATCACGCAGGGCTTGTTGCCCTGCACTGTCCATGCGCGCCGCCTTGCCGGTCAGCACCAAGTGCGGCAGGCAACCGGCAGCGGTGGCCGCTTGCAGATCGCGCAGCGAATCGCCCACCGCGTGAACGCCGCCAGCCAAGCTGATGCCGTAGCGCTCAGCGATCTGCTCGAACAGCCCGGCTAGGGGCTTGCGGCAGCGGCAGTTGTCTTCGGGGGCATGGGGGCAGAAAAACACCGCATCCACCCGCCCACCGTGCTGGGCCAGCAGCTCGTTCATGCGCAAGTGCATGCCGTTGAGCGCGTCCATGTCGAACAACCCCCGACCCAGGCCCGACTGATTGGTGGCGATCACCACATGCCAGCCGTATTGATTGAGTCGGGCGATGGCTTCGAGAGCGCCGGGAATCGGCACCCATTCATCGACGCTTTTGACGTAGTCGTCCCGGTCCTCGTTGATGGTGCCGTCGCGGTCGAGGATGATGAGCTTGATGGGTTGGCCCATGGGGATCTCCTTAACTGGCCAAGCGCGCCAGATCGGCGACTCGGTTCATCGCGCCGTGCAAGGTCTTGAGCAGGCCCAAGCGGTTGGCACGCAAGGCGGCGTCTTCCGCGTTGACCATCACGCCGTCGAAGAAGGCATCCACCGGGCTTTTGAGCGCTGCCAGCGCTTGCAGGCTCGCGGCGTACTCACCTTGCTCGAACCGGCGATCCGCATCGGGCTGCACCGCGCTCAAGGCTGCAAAGAGCTGCTGCTCAGCCGCTTCGGCCAAGAGCGCCGCGTCCACCTTGGCGTCCACCGCGCCTTCGGCTTTTTTGAGGATGTTGCTGATGCGCTTGTTGGCCGCTGCCAGCGAGGCCGCTTCCGGCAGGGCCGAGAAGCTGCGCACCGCTGCCAAGCGGCGCGGCACGTCGCCCAAGCGGGTCGGGTTGAGCGCCAGCACCGCATCGACTTCTTGCGCGCTATAGCCCTGATCGCGCAAGGAGACCGCGAGCCGGTCGGCGAAGAAGGCCAACAGTTTGGTCGTCGGATCTTCGATCAGTTCGCCAAAGGCCGGCACCGCCGCCTTGATCAGCTCGGGCAGATCAAGGGGCAGGTTGTTTTCCACCAAGATGCGGATCACGCCCAAGGCGTGGCGACGCAGCGCAAAGGGGTCCTTGTCGCCAGTGGGCAGCTGGCCGATGCCAAAAAGGCCCACCAGCGTTTCGAGCTTGTCGGCCAAGGCGACGACGGTGCCGCTGTGGTTGCGCGGCAGGGCGTCGCCGGCAAAACGCGGCTTGTAGTGGTCTTCGATGGCGATGGCGACCCCGTCGCGCAGGCCTTCATGACGGGCGTAGTAGCCGCCCATGATGCCTTGCAGCTCGGGGAACTCGCCGACCATGTCGGTCAGCAAATCGGTCTTGGCCAGCAGCGCTGCTTGTTGCACCTTGCTGTCGAGCACCTTGAACTGATCCTCGGCCTCGACCGTGTACGGCACGGTGGCCATGCGCAGTTGGTTGACGATGGCGTGGCCGATGGCCTTGACGCGCTCGGCGCGCTCACCTTGGGTGCCGAGCTTGCCGTGGTAGACCACCTTGGCCAGACCGGCCACACGGCTTTCCAACGTCTTTTTGCGGTCTTGGTCGAAGAAGAACTTGGCATCAGCCAGACGCGGGCGCACCACGCGCTCATTGCCTTGGATCACTGCGCTTGGGTCCGCCGGGCTGATGTTGCTGACGAGCAAGAACTTGTGGGTGAGCTTGGCCGAAGCATCCAGCAGCGGGAAGTACTTCTGGTTGGCCTTCATCGTCAGGATCAGGCATTCCTGCGGCACAGCGAGGAACTCCTGCTCGAACTGGCAAGTCAGCACGTTCGGGCGCTCGACCAGCGCGGTCACTTCGTCGAGCAGCGCCTCGTCCTCAATCGGCTTCAAGCCTTCCTTGGCCGCTGCGGCGTCGAGCTGGCGCACGATCTCGGCCCGCCGGGCGTCGAAGCTGGCGATCACCGCCCCTTCCGTGGCGAGCTGCTCGGCGTAGCTGTCCGCATCCCGCAGCGTCACGGTCGGATGGGTGGCTTCAAAACGATGGCCGGTGGTGGTGCGGCCGGAAGTCAGACCGAGGGTTTGAAGCGCCACCACCTCCGCGCCGTGCAGCGCCACCAGCCCGTGCGCGGGGCGCACAAAGTTGACGCTCGACCAGCCGTCGGCCAGCTGATAGGTCATGACCTTGGGGATGGGCAGCTTGGCGAGTGCGTCGTCGAGCGCCTTTTGTAGGCCCTCAGCGAGGGTGGCCCCGGGGAGGGTCAAGTCGAGAAATAGCGCTTCGGCCTTGCCATCCGGCAGGCGCTTCAGGCTCGGCACGACGGATGCGTCAGCGCCGACCGAAGCCAGTTTTTTCAGCAGTGCGGGCGTGGCCTGACCGTCGGCGTTGAGCGCCACCGCCACCGGCATGAGCTTTTGCTGCACCGATTTGTCGGCGGCTTTAGACGCAACGCCGGTGACATGGACGGCCAAGCGGCGCGGCGAGGCGAACGGCGTCACCACCGCGTCGGCAGCAGCCAGACCACTGGCCTTCAGATAGGCAGCGAGCGTGCCGGCAAAAGATTCACCCAATTTTTTGAGTGCCTTGGGCGGCAGTTCTTCGACGAAGAGTTCCACCAACAGGTTTTGAGTCGTCATGGGTAGGTTCCGTAAATCGCTATGAATTTTGGCCGAGGCGCTCACTCACTGCTGTGCAAGCAACGCCAAGTACTCTGGCCGCTTGGTAGCCATGCCCTTGAAGCTGCGCAGCAGGTGTGCGAATTCGGCGTCGGTGATGCCATACAGGCGTGCCACGATCTTGTCGTTCTCGGCCCGCAGGTGGTCCTTCGCCTTGGCGGTGACGGGCACCTCTTTGCGCTTGACATCAAAGAGCGGGGCCAGTTCAGCAAAGTCATCCCAGTGGGCGGCTAGGCTCAGCAGCAGGGCGTTTTGGGCGAGCTGGGTGAAGTCGGGGTTGGCGCGAATCTCAGCGTCCGTGGGCTGCGGCATGGGCAGGCGGTAGAGATAGGTTTTGCTGATGTGAATCTGGATCATGAAGCGCGCCAGCCAGTCGGTCGGCACGCTGTTGAACCACGCCAGCGCAAACAGCAGGCGCAGCGGTGACACGGCCTGCGTTTGCACCTGCCCGTCGGCACCGAGCACATAGGTTTTTGCCGCGTCGGCAAACAGCGTGTGGCCGAAGCCGCTGTTTTTCGGCAGTAGCGCAAAAATCAGGCTGCGCTCGTCGGTGTCGCGGGCAATTTCCCGAAATGCCAGCCGGACAAAATCGCGGTCGTAGCGCACAGCGCTGGCGTGCTGCGCCACTTCCGCCTTGGGCACTTTCAAATCCTGCGCCATGCGGTACAGCTCTTTGCTGGTCAGCCGCTCGTCAAACTTGGCGCCATCCAGCCAGTATTGCGGCTGGTCGTGCTGGTGGCTGTATTGCCAGATCGTCTTGCCTTCAAACAGCGGCAGCAGGCCGGGCGCGGCTTTTTCAAGGAATAAATCCTTGTCATTGGTCATGTGCAGCTCGTTGCGGAAATCCAGCCAGTCGGCCGAGAGCGCGGGGAACGCGCCGTAGCACTTGGCGAGGATCGGCAAATCGGTTGCGTCGCTCAATTCCATCAACGCCCACTGCTCGGGCGATAGCGCCTTCACGGTGGCCAGCGGGTAGGCCACATGGACTTCCGGCCTTTTCAGCTCAGCAGGATCAAGCACGTAGAACGCCGTGTCGATGGCCGGATCGTTCGCACTTGGCGGTGTGTTGACCACCTGCATAAGCGCGAACTTGTAGCTGCGATGTACATCGAGAAAAATGCCCTTGTTGTTCTCGAAGCTGTGAAAGAAGCGCAGTTGGCAGTGACTGAAGATGTGCCGCCGCAGGCCCATCGAGCCTTCTTCAAACATCAACGCGCTGGGCAGCACGTAGCTGAGGTTGCCGCCCGGTTTGAGCAGGCCCAAGTTGCGCTCTATGAACAGCCGGAACAGATTGCCATCGCCCGCGCCCTTGTTGAGCGGAAAGACAGCCTTGTCCTTGTAGTACGTGTTGGTGGCATGGCCGGAAGCTTGCGCGCTGCTGTACGCGGCGGCAATGTGCGCGCTGCCCAGCAGGCGCTCTTGCACGGCGGCTTTTTCGGAGTTTTTCAGCGTGCGGTAGTTGCTGCAAAACTGCGGGAAAAAATCCGCGTCCGAAAACTTGGTTTTGTCCCACGGCGGATTGCCGACGATGATGTCGAAGCCTTTTCGGTCCCCGGCAAAGGCTTCGGGGAAGGCCACTTCGTGGTGGAAAAAGTGGTACTTCTGTGCGTAAGCCGCCACCTGCCGCAGCGCGGTGGTCTGGGTGCGTGATTCGTCAAACAAGTCGCTCAGCAGATTGGGCGTCTTGCCCAAGGCCTCGCAGGCTAGGGCATCGCCTTCGGCCAGCATGGCGCGGCGGGTGCAGACGAAGCTTAGCGCTCGGGACAGCAAGTTCAGCTTGGGCGCAATGCTGTTCTTCCACAGTTGTTTGGACTGCTCCACCTCGGCGGCGGTGGTGTCTTGCATGGCGTCTAGCTCTTGCATGACAGCGCGCAATGCGTCAAAGCGGGCGCTGAGGTTGTCCACAAACAGATCGTTCTGCCGGGCCTCGTTGGCGTTGTAGGCGATGAACTCCTGCACGCTGGCCCCCATCAAGGCATTGCCGTGCTGCACATGGTGCTCAATGAAGGACAGCGGCGTGCCAAAGATGAAGCTGTCCATCCACAGGCTCAGGCGTGCCAGCTCCACCGCAAAGGGGTTCAGGTCCACGCCAAAAATGCAGCGCTTGAGCAAGGCGCGCTTCAAGATTTGCGCGTCGTCCGGTTCGTAATCCAGGTTCAGGAACGTCAACTGCTCGGCGATCTTGGCGCTTTCCTGCTGCACCAAGGCTTGCAGGTCGGCGTCGCTGTCCAGCCGCTCTAGGGCCAAGTCGGTCAGGTGGTTCAGGGCCTCCACCAAGAAGTGGCCGCTGCCGCAAGCGTTGTCCAAAATTTTCAGCTCCATCAGGGCCTTGCCCTGGTGGGAGGTCGTCATCAGCGCTTGGGCCACGCTGGCCTTCACCAACGGTTCTGAAAGGGCGGTGGGCGTGTAGTAGCTGGCGCTGGTCTTGCGCGAATTGCTGGCGCTCTTGAGGTAGACCTCGCCCTTTTTCACGCTGATTTCACGCAGCGCTTTGAAGCCCTTTTCCTGACGGATCAGGGCGGTGTCATAGGCGTCAAAGTAGGCCTCGACCGACTTGCCCTTGGTGGCCGCACTTTCGTACTCCAAGTAGACCGCGCTTTCAGCCGCTTTCTCGAAGCGGAATTCCAGCAAGCCTTCGTAGATGCGCCCCAAGTGCGTGACGTTCATGTTCTTGAAGTCGCGCCGGGTGTCGAACAGTGTGGTGCCTCGGTGGGTCTTGTAGAGCAGCTTTTCCAGCATCTGCCGCAGCGTGGCGTTGTCAAAAATCTTGGCCCGGGTCAGCAGCGGCGCACGTTGCGCGTCGAACAAGCCCCCGTTGAACAGCGGCACGTCGATGTCTTCGGCTTCAGGCTGGTGGCGCAGCGTGTTGAAGATCTGGCCCAGGCTGTAGCGGCGGTAAAACGGATGGCGGGCCAGTAGCGCGTGGTTCTTGTCTTCGAAGTACACGACAAACAGCAGGCGGAACAGCAGCACCACGCTGTTTTCATACACCGCCGCCATGCTGGCCTTGGGGTTGGCGCGCTGAATGGCGCGGCCCATGATTTCAAACAGCGAATCCTCACCCGCGTAGCCGTAGATCACGGCCTTGAGGTTTTCCTCCACGCCCAGCGTGAAGTCGGCCGAAGCGGCAATGACCTGCTCGATGGCGCTGCGCTGCCCCGCTACGGCGGGCAGCACAAAGGTGGGTCGGCCGAAGAAAAAGGCAAACAGGGCCAGCGCCGAGGTTTTCTCTTCGCCCGCGCCCAACGCGCCAATGGCTTCTAGGTCGAACTGGATGAAGGTCTTTTTGGCGGTGATCTTGTGGGTGTCATAGATCCGCCAGATCCGGCCGTTGGTCAGAAAGCCAAAGCGCACCCGCAGCGTGCTCAGGTAGTCCTGAAGCTGATGGTGCGGATTGTCTTTGTGGGCCTTGCCGGTATCGAGCGGTTTCTCCCAAGCCTTGGCTTCGCAGATCGCCGCGATCAGCTGGTGACCGGCGCTAGCCTGCTCGATCAACGCTGTGGTTTGTTCCGGCTGCGCCAGCAAACACCAGTCGGGTTTGGCCTGCTTGCCTTGCACGGTGAAGGCCTGCTGCGGCACGGTAAACCAGCCCAACTGTGCAAGCAGGGGCGCGATGAGACGCGCTTCGAGCTGGGCCTCGTTGCCTGCGGCGAGTTGGGTCGGCTGAAAGTGCGTTTCCAGCCATTCAGCCAAGCCAAAGGGTAGCGGCTTGCCCGCGAGCTCGCGCTGTTTCTGGCGCAGAAAGCTCTCGTCCAGCAGGCTGTTGTCCAGCCACGGAAGTCGGGAAGGCTCCAGCCCTTGTGACCCCTGTGTTGCTTGTGCGGCCATGGATCGCTCAGACCGTCTTCTGGTCCAGTTGCGCCACCCACTCGCGCGGTGCCATCGGGAAGCCCAAGCGCTTGCGGCTGTCGAGGTAGGCGGCGGCCACGGCGCGCGCCAAGTTGCGGATGCGGCCGATGTAGGCGGCGCGCTCGGTCACGCTGATCGCGCCGCGTGCGTCGAGCAAGTTGAAGGTGTGCGCGGCTTTCAAGACTTGCTCATAAGCCGGCAGCGCCAGCTTTTGCGCCATCAGGTGCTGGGCGTTGCCTTCGTGGGCCCCGAAGGCGTGCAGCAGGAACTCGACGTTGCTGTGCTCGAAGTTGTAGGTCGATTGCTCCACTTCGTTTTGGTGGAACACATCGCCGTACTTCAAGTCAGGTGCGCCATTCACCCCCTTGGCGTAGATCAAGTCGTAGACGTTTTCCACGTCTTGCAAGTACATCGCCAAGCGTTCCAGCCCGTAGGTGATCTCGCCCGTGATGGGTTTGCAGTCGATGCCGCCCACTTGCTGGAAGTAGGTGAACTGCGTCACTTCCATGCCGTTCAACCAGACTTCCCAGCCCAGGCCCCAAGCGCCGAGCGTCGGGTTCTCCCAGTCGTCTTCGACGAAGCGAATGTCGTTTTTCTTCAGATCAAAGCCCAGCGCTTCGAGCGAACCCAGGTACAGCTCCAAAATGTTGGCCGGTGCGGGCTTCAAGACCACTTGGTACTGGTAGTAGTGCTGCAAGCGGTTCGGGTTCTCGCCGTAGCGGCCATCCTTGGGGCGGCGGCTGGGCTGCACGTAGGCGGCCTTCCACGGCTCGGGGCCGAGGGCGCGCAAGAAGGTGGCGGTGTGGCTGGTGCCAGCACCGACTTCCATGTCGTAGGGTTGCAGCAGCGCGCAGCCTTGGGCATCCCAATACGCTTGCAGTCGAAGAATGATTTGCTGGAAGGTCAGCATGTCGGGCGCGCAAGCTCGGCAGGGCTTGCGATCATGGAAGTCATGGGAGGGCTGATTCTAGGCGGCTGGGCTTTGCAGTGCGGCCCATTGCGCGGGGGTGCCGATGTTTTCCCAGCGGCCGGGGTAGCGTTCTAAGCTGATCCGGCCATTTTGCAGGCCTTGGTGCAACAAAGGCCCGAGCGCGGCCCGCCGCCCCGCGACGATGCTGTCGAGCAGGGCCGGGCGCATCAGGGCCAGATTGGCGTAGGTGAGTCGCTCATGCCCACCCTGCGGGGTGGCGATATCGAAGTCGCCCTTGGGGTGATAAACCGGGTTCGGTACCAGCCAAAGGTGCGCGTGCTGGCCGCTTTGTAAGAAGCGCTCAGCGGCCGTGGCGTCAAAGCGGAAATCGGGGGCCCAGATGTCGCCTGAGACGACCCAAAACGCCTCGCGACCGCCTTCGGTCAGCCAAGGCAGTGCGGTTTTAAGGCCGCCGGCGGTTTCCAGTGCGCCACCAAAGTCGCGCCCTTCGTGGGCGTAGCTAATAGATAAGCCGAAGCGGCGGCCGTCGCCCAACACCGCTGGGAAGTGATCTTCCAGCCAAGCGGTGTTGATCAGCACCTCGCGCACGCCGTCGCGCGCCAAGGCCAGCAAATGCCACTCGATCATCGGTCGGCCCAGAATCGGCAGCAGCGGTTTGGGGCTCTGATCGGTCAGCGGGCGCATGCGCTCGCCGCGTCCGGCCGCAAGAATCATCGCGCGCAAGGGCAGTGGGTTGAGCGTCATGGTGGGGCTTGTTGAAAGTTCTGGCAAAGTGAAAGATTTTGCGTCAAAATCGTCAGCTTTGCGAAAGAATGGGGCGCATTTCGCGTTTTGCGCCTCGCCATTGTGTTTTACCGAGGAGATTCTTCATGACCATCAAGATTGGCATCAACGGTTTCGGTCGCATCGGCCGTATGGTTTTCCGTGCAGCGATTCAGAACTTCAACGAGATCGAAGTTGTTGGGATCAACGACTTGCTGGAGCCGGATTACCTGGCCTACATGCTGAAATACGACTCGGTCCATGGCCGCTTCAAGGGCGAAGTGTCGGTAGACGGCAACACCTTGGTGGTCAATGGCAAGAAGATCCGCCTGACCGCGCTGCGTAATCCGGCTGAGCTGAAGTGGGATGAAGTGGGTGCTGACATCGTTGTCGAAGCCACCGGCCTGTTCCTGACCAAGGACACCTGCCAGACCCACATCACCGCCGGTGCCAAGAAGGTCATTCAAAGCGCCCCGTCCAAGGACGACACCCCGATGTACGTCTACGGTGTGAACCACACCAAGTACAGCGGCGAAGCCATCATCTCGAATGCTTCGTGTACCACCAACTGCTTGGCTCCGATCGCCAAGGTGTTGAACGACAGCTTCGGCATCAAGCGTGGCCTGATGACCACGGTGCACGCGGCCACTGCCACCCAAAAGACTGTGGACGGCCCGTCGAACAAAGACTGGCGTGGTGGTCGCGGCATTTTGGAAAACATCATCCCGTCCTCGACCGGCGCTGCCAAGGCCGTCGGCGTGGTGCTGCCGGAACTCAAGGGCAAGCTGACGGGCATGGCCTTCCGCGTGCCGACCTCCGACGTGTCGGTGGTTGACTTGACCGTCGAGCTCGACACCGCCGCTTCCTATGAAACCATCTGTGCCGCCATGAAGTCGGCGTCAGAAGGCTCCATGAAGGGCGTGCTGGGTTACACCACCGAGAAGGTCGTCTCGACCGACTTCCGTGGCGAGAGCTGCACCTCGGTGTTCGACTCTGAAGCCGGTATCGCTTTGGACGGCACCTTCGTCAAGGTCGTGTCTTGGTATGACAACGAATGGGGCTACTCCAACAAGGTGTTGGAAATGGTCCGCGTGATGGCTTCGAAGTAAATCCTTCGTCCGTCCGGCGCATCACGGCTCATAAAGCCTCATAAAGCCTCATAAGGGCGTGCTCTCGCAAGAGGGCACGCCCTTTGTCATGGGGCGCAGGATAATTGCCCGTATGAAACTCCGATTCACCAAGATGCAAGGCGCAGGCAACGATTTCGTGGTGCTTGACGCCACCCGCGCGCCGCTTGAACTCTCACCTGCGCAGTTCCGCTTCATCGCTGATCGCCGTTTTGGCATCGGCGCTGACCAGATTCTGATCGTCGGGCCCTCGCCAGCTGAGGGCATCGACTTCCGCTATCGCATCGTCAACGCTGACGGCAGTGAAGTCGAACAGTGCGGCAACGGCGCACGCTGTTTTGCCCGCTTTGTCAAAGATGCGGGCCTGACCGACAAGCTGCGTATACGGGTCCAAACCCTGTCGGGCGTGATTGAGCCTGAGCTGCACAGCGACGGCCGGGTCACGGTCGATATGGGCCCGCCGGTGCTTGACCTGCCGCGTGTGCCCTTCAACCCCGAAGGCCTCTCCGCGCCGCGTCAGGTCGGGGCCACCGAGCTGTGGTCGCTGCCCGTGGCTGATCGCCTCATCGAAGCGGCCGTGGTGTCGATGGGCAACCCGCACGCGGTGTTGCCGATCACGCAGTTCGGCGTCGAGGATGTCGATCAAGCGCCGGTGGCGCAGTTTGGTCCGTTGATCGAACATCACCCCGCCTTCCCGCGTCGGGTCAATGTGGGCTTTCTCCAAATTGTTTCACGTGGAACAGTGCGGCTGCGGGTGTTCGAGCGTGGCACTGGCGAGACGCTGGCCTGTGGCACCGGCGCTTGCGGGGCGGTGGTCGCCGGTATCCGTCTGGGCTGGCTGGATGAGCGGGTGGATGTCGAAACCCGGGGTGGTCAGCTGACGATCGAGTGGCGCGGCCCGGGGCATTCGGTCTTCCTCACTGGCCCCGCCGTGACGGTGTTTGAGGGCGAGATTGAGCTTCCAGTCTAAAAGCGAAGGCCATGGCGAGGTGAAGCATGATGGACGTGGATGGCGTGGCCCTGCAAATGCGCCTAGCGCGTATGGAACAGCGCTGGCGCGAGGTGCTGCATCACGGCCGCGACAACGCGCTCACCGCGCAGCGCATGCATGACTGGGCCTGCACCTTGTTGCGGGTCAATGAGCCGGATGAGCTGGTGGATGTGTTGTTGGCTGAGTTGATGGAAGCCTTCCTGATCCCCGAAGCGGGGCTGCGACTCTGGTCGGTGGCAGCGCGCTACCAAGAGGCACCTTTCTTCGAGAGAGTCAGCCCCGCTTTGCGTGAGGCCACCTCGGCCTTGGCCCCGCTCTACTGCGGTCCCCGGATCGCTTCACCGGCCTTGGTTTGGCTCGATGAGCCCGAGGCGGTGGCGTCGATGGTGCTGATTCCCTTGCGCTTGGCCCCCATGACCCCCGCCTTTGGTTTGATGGTGTTGGGCTCGCCTGAGCCGGATCGCTTCAGCGTCGCGCTGGCGACCGATTTTCTGCAACGTATGGGCGAGCTGGCCAGTGCGGCCTTGATGCGCCTTCTCCCGAATCGGCCCTGAACCATGCGTCAACGTGCCTCTGTCGTGCCTGCTCTGCCCGCCTTGGCGCAGGTGCGTGATCTGCCGGCTGACATCGCGGCCTTCCTGACGCACTTGCGTGTTGAGCGCCGCTTGGCCGAGCGCACCTTGAGCATGTATCACGATGCCTTGGTGCGCCTGATGCGCGCTGCGGCCGAGTTGCCGCTTGATCTGCGCAAGGTGCAGCCCAGCCACGTGCGGCGCTGGGCGGCGCGCCTTAACGGCCAAGGGTTGTCGGCGCGCAGCATCGCCATTCATTTGGCGGCGTGGCGCGGGCTCTATCGCTACTTGGGCCGTGCAGGGCTGGTGGGGCTCAATCCGGTGGAAGGCATCCGGCCGCCCAAAGCGGGGCGGCCCTTGCCCAAGGCGTTGAGCGTTGAACAGGCGGTGGCGCTGGCCGAGCACCGGGCTGGAGCTGCGGCGGCTGATGAACCTCTGGAGCTGCGCGACCGGGCCATCGTTGAACTGCTTTACGGCTGTGGCTTGCGCATCTCCGAATTGCTCGGTTTGGATGTCCGCCCCGGCGGGGCCACGGCCGGTTGGGTCGATGTGGCGGAAGCGCAAGCCCAAGTCTTCGGCAAGGGCCAGCGGCGGCGCAGTTTGCCGGTCGGGCCGGTGGCGGTGAGCGCCCTGAAGGCTTGGCTGGCGGTGCGTGCCACCTTGGCCAAGCCGGAGGAGGGCGCGCTCTTTGTCAGCACGCGCGGCACGCGGCTCACGGATGGTCAATTGCGGCGCAGGCTGGCGCAGCGAGCTTTGGAGGCGGGCTTGGGTGTGCATGTGCAGCCGCACATGCTGCGTCACAGCTATGCCTCGCATTTGCTGCAATCGAGCGGCGATCTGCGCGCTGTGCAAGAGCTGCTGGGCCACGCTCAGGTCACCACCACGCAGGCCTACACGCGGCTCGACTTCCAGCATTTGGCCCGGGTCTATGACGCCGCGCATCCTCGGGCGCGCAAGGGTTAAGTCGGTTTGAGACGGTCCGAATCAGCGTTGTTTCACGTGGAACAACAGCGACAATGCCGACATGAAAGTCATTCAAATTCGTGAAGGTAAAGAGCGTTCGCTGCTGCGACGCCATCCTTGGGTGTTCCAAGGCAGCGTTGCTTCTGGCAAGGCCGATTTGGGCGAAACGGTGCGGGTGCAGTCCCACGACGGCCAGTTTCTCGCTTGGGCGGCCTACAGCCCGAATTCGCAGATCCGTGTGCGCGCCTGGAGCTTCGACGAGAGCGAGCGCATCGACCGCGCCTTCTTCCGTCGCCGCATCGAGCAGGCGGTGGCCGTGCGCGCCCGCATGGCGGTGCCCAGCAACGGCGTGCGCTTGTTGCATGGCGAGGCCGATGGTCTGCCGGGCTTGGTGGTGGACCGCTACGACGACACGCTCTCGGTGCAGTTTCTCAGCGCAGGGGTGGAGCACTGGAAGGATGTCATCGCCGATGAGTTGCTTGCGACGACGGGCTGCACGCGCATCTTCGAGCGCTCGGATGCCTCGGTGCGCCAGCTCGAAGGCCTGCCTTCGGTGACCGGCTGGTTGCGTGGCGATGGCTCAACCGTGATCACCTTGCAAGAGCACCGCTGGCATTTGCGTGTCGATGTGGCTGAGGGCCACAAGACCGGCTACTACCTTGATCAGCGCGACAACCGGGCGCTCTTTGCCGACATGGTGCGGCAGTACGGCTGCAAGCAGGTGCTGAACTGCTTTAGCTACACGGGCGGTTTTTCAGTGGCGGCGCTCGCCGGTGGGGCGCAGGAAGTCTGGAGCATTGATTCTTCGGCCCCCGCCTTGGCCCGTGCGGTCGAGCACGTGGCGCTCAACGGTTTTGAGGCCGAGCGCCATCACGTGGTCGATGCCGATGTGAACGCTTCGCTGCGTCAGTACCTCAAAGAAGGTCGGCGCTTCGATGCCATCGTGCTTGATCCGCCCAAATTGGCCCCGACCGCTGCGCACGCTGAGCGGGCGGCACGGGCTTACAAAGACATCAACCGCTTGGCGCTGATGCTGCTCAACGAGGGCGGCTTGCTGCTGAGCTTCAGTTGCTCAGGCGGCATCAGCGCCGATCTGTTTCACAAGATCGTGGCCGGTGCCGGCATGGACGCCAAGGTCGATGCTTACTTGCTGCGCCGGCTCGAAGCGGCCAGCGATCACCCCACCACCTTGGTCTTTCCCGAGGGTGAATATCTCAAAGGCTTGGCGCTGTTGCGGCGCTGAACGGTGCGTGAAGCCCTGCTGTGGATAACTTTGACGCCCAGCGGGTTTTTTTGTGGGATTCTCTCTGCGGTATGGGTGGTTTTGAGCTGTGGATAACTTTGTGGATGGCCCCCAAAATTTAGAATCTCGCCCTGACTGAATCCGAGGACTTTTTCCATGTTGTATCCCCAGAAATTCGATGTGATTGTGGTGGGCGGTGGCCACGCTGGCACCGAGGCGGCGCTGGCTGCTGCGCGTATGGGCTGTGACACCCTGCTGTTGAGCCACAACATCGAGACCTTGGGGCAAATGAGCTGCAACCCCTCGATTGGTGGCATCGGCAAGGGCCATTTGGTCAAGGAAGTGGACGCGCTGGGTGGGGCCATGGCGGCCGCCACCGACGAGAGCGGTATCCAGTTCCGCATCCTCAATGCCTCCAAAGGCCCAGCGGTGCGCGCCACCCGGGCGCAGGCGGACCGGATTCTCTACAAGGCCGCGATTCGCCATCGGCTGGAGAACCAGCCGCACCTGTGGCTCTTTCAGCAAGCGGTCGATGACCTGATCCTTGAAGGTGATCGCGTTGCGGGCGTGATCACCCAAGTGGGGATTCGCTTCGAGGCCCGCACGGTGGTGTTGACCGCTGGTACCTTCCTCGATGGCAAGGTCCACGTCGGCTTGAACAATTACCCCGCCGGGCGGGCGGGCGATCCGGCGGCGGTGACTTTGTCGGCGCGGCTCAAAGAATTGCCGATGCCCCAAGGGCGACTCAAGACCGGCACGCCGCCGCGCATTGATGGCCGCTCGATCGATTTCAGCAAGCTCGTCGAGCAGCCCGGTGATCTGGATCCGGTGCCGGTGTTCAGCTTTCTCGGCACGCCTGAGCAGCATCCGCGCCAGTTGCCGTGCTGGATCACCCACACCAACACCCGCACCCACGACATCTTGCGCTCAGGGTTTGATCGCAGCCCGATGTTCACCGGCGTGATTGCTGGGGTGGGGCCGCGCTATTGCCCGAGCATCGAAGACAAGATCAATCGCTTTGCCGACAAGGACAGCCATCAGATCTTTTTAGAGCCCGAAGGTCTGACCACCCATGAGTTCTATCCCAACGGCGTATCGACCTCGTTGCCCTTTGATATTCAACTCGCCGCCCTGCGCTCCATGCCGGGGCTGGAAAACGCCTATGTGCTGCGGCCGGGCTATGCCATCGAGTACGACTACTTTGATCCGCGTGAACTCAAGGCCACGTTTGAGTCGAAGGTGCTTCAAGGCTTGTTCTTGGCAGGGCAGATTAACGGCACCACCGGCTACGAAGAAGCGGCCGCCCAAGGCCTGTTTGCCGGGGCCAACGCGGCCCTGCAAGCCAAAGAGCGCGACCCGTGGTCCTTGGGTCGGCACGAGGCCTATTTGGGCGTGCTGGTCGATGATCTGATCACCAAGGGCGTGTCGGAGCCGTACCGCATGTTCACCAGCCGGGCGGAGTTCCGCCTGCACTTGCGCGAGGACAACGCCGACGAGCGCCTGACCGAGATCGGCCACAAGCTGGGCTTGGTCGATGAGCATCGGTGGACGGTGTTCAACCGCAAGCGCGATCTTGTTTCACGTGAAACATCGCGCCTGCAATCGACCTGGGTGCATCCGCGCATCGTCTCGGCCGAGGTGGCCGAGCGCCATCTGGGCAAGGCGTTGGAACATGAATATCGTCTGCTTGATTTATTGCGCCGCCCGGGCATCGGCTTCGATGCCGTCTCGTCGTTGAGTGAAACCATCGATGTTTCACGTGAAACATTGCGCCAAGAAGTGGGCGTGCGGCTGGCCGATGAGGTGATCGAGCAGATCGAAATCACCACCAAGTACGCCGGCTACATCGACAAGCAAAAGGAAGAAGTCGAGCGCACGGCGGGCTACGAACAACTGCCTTTGCCCGCTGATCTGGATTACGCCGCCGTGACGGCGTTGTCGATTGAAGTGCGCCAAAAGCTGGCCCGCCAGCGCCCCGAGACCTTGGGGCAAGCGGCACGGATCTCAGGCGTGACACCCGCAGCGATTTCGCTGCTGTTGGTGCATTTGAAAAAGAAGCGCTTGAAAGGCGCGGTAAAAGACGCGGTGAAAGACGCGGTGAAAGACGGGGAGCCCACATGACGACTGCTGATGTACACGCTTTTTTACCCACCTTGCGCCAAGGTGCGGCGGAGTTGGGTGTCGCGCTGGATAGCGCTGCGGCTGAGCGCCTGCTGGCCTATGTGGCGTTGATCGCGCGCTGGAACAAGGTCTACAACCTGACCGCTTTGCGCGCGCTCGATCAAATGATCACTCACCATGTCATCGACAGCTTGGCGCTGATTCCACCGTTGCGCGCTGTGTTGGGTCACAAGGTCGAGGAGCAGCTCAGCGTGCTGGATGTCGGCAGCGGCGGGGGCATGCCGGGGGTGATGGTGGCGACGGTCTGTCCGGGTTGGCAAGTGACGTGCGTGGACGCCGTGGCCAAGAAGTCCACCTTCATTCGCCAGGTCTCGGCTGAATTGGGGTTGAAAAACCTCAGCGCGGTTCATAGCCGGGTCGAGCAGATGCCGGGCAGCTTCGACATCATCACCTCGCGCGCCTTTGCGTCGCTGGCCGATTTTGTGAGCCTGACCCGTCATCTGCTGCGCCCTGACGGTCTCTGGGTCGCCATGAAGGGCGTGGAGCCCTTCGATGAAATTGCCGCTTTGCCGCCGGACATTGAAATGTTTCACGTGGAACATTTGCGTGTTCCGGGGGTGGATGCCCGTCGTTGTCTGGTGTGGATGCGCAAGGTGAAGTGACAAGGTGAATTGATCATGACCAAGATTTTTTGTGTCGCCAATCAGAAAGGTGGGGTCGGCAAAACCACCACCACCGTCAATCTGGCTGCCGCCTTGGCGGCTGTGGGGCAGCGCGTGCTGCTGATTGATCTGGACCCGCAAGGCAACGCCACGATGGGCTCGGGGCTGGACAAGCGCAGCTTGCCGCTCTCGGTCTACGACGTTTTGCTGGGTTCTTCGAGCGTGCAAGAGGCGCGGCAGCACGTCGCGGCCGTGGGTTACGACGTGCTCGGGGCCAACCGTGAGCTGGCGGGGGCGGACATCGAGTTGGTGTCGATGGAACACCGCGACCGGCGTCTCAAGATGGCCTTGGTGGCGGTGGAGACCGAGTACGACTTTGTGCTGATCGACTGCCCACCGTCTTTGAGCCTACTGACGCTCAACGGCCTGACCAGTGCCCACGGCGTGATCGTGCCGATGCAGTGCGAATACTTTGCGCTCGAAGGCTTGTCCGATCTGGTCAACACCATCCGCCAGATCCAAGCTAAGTTGAATCCGCAGCTGGAAATCATCGGCCTGCTGCGCGTCATGTTTGATCAGCGCACCACCTTGCAAAACCAAGTCAGCCAAGATTTGTTGGCGCACTTTGGCGATCAGGTTTTCAACACCATCATCCCGCGCAATGTGCGCTTGGCCGAGGCCCCAAGCCATGGCCTGCCGGGGGTGGTGTTTGATCCATCCTCACGCGGGGCCAAAGCCTTCTTGCAGTTTGCCCGCGAGATGGTGGAGCGCGTCCAACCCGCCGCAGCGCGTTGAACGCTTAAACAGCGGTTTGAGCCCTTGAAAAGCGCCACGTCCCGGCGGCGTCTTGCTGGCGGTGCAGCTCACCGCTGTGCCAAAGCGCGTGCAAATGTGCGATGGCTTCGCCCATGGCGAACAAGGTTTGATGGGCATCGAGCGGGCGTCTAAAGAGCACCGGCAACACGTCGGCGGCGCTGATGCCCTCGGCTTCAACGGTTGGTGCGGCCAAGCTTTGGCGCAGGTCCGCAAAGCGATCCGCGTGGTGTTGCAGCAGTTGCGTGATGCGCCCTTGCAGGCCCCGAAAGGGTCGGCCGTGGGACGGCAGCACCCAGGTCTGATCGGGCAGATGCTGCATGGCGTGCAACGAGTCGAGATAAAGCTGCAAAGGATTGCCCTCGGGCTCGGCGTCGGTGACGCTGACGTTGGTCGAGATGCGCGGCAGCACCATGTCGCCCGAAATCATCAGCCCGGCGTCGGCGCAGTAGAGCGCCATGTGTTCGGGGGCGTGGCCGTGGCCGGCGATCAGGTTCCACGTGTGCGCCCCGATGCGCAGCGTTTGCCCGGCCATCAAGCGCCGGTAGGTGGGGGGGACCCGCGCAACAAGTTCGCTGTAGTAGCCCGCTTTGGCGCGTATCCAGGATTGCTTCTCGGCATCGACCAGCCCGTGGCTGCCCAGAAAGTCGGCCGCCGCTTGGCCCCAATGGCCTGAGCTTTGCTGCGAAGCGGCGCGCGCTGCCAGCCAGTCGGTGGCGCTGATCCACAGCCGCACCGGGCGCGTGGGAAGGCTCCAGCGCTCGATCAACCAGTCGGCCAAGCCGATGTGATCCGGGTGCATGTGGGTGACGACGACGCGCAGGATCGGCAAACCCTCCAGCGCATGGGCAAACAGCGTCTCCCACGCTTGGCGGGTCGTGGGCGTATCGAGGCCGGTGTCCACCACGGTCCAGCCTTGCACGCCCTCCAAGCAGTCACGCAGCAACCAGAGGTTGATGTGATCCAAGGCAAAGGGCAGCGGCATGCGCAGCCAGTACACCCCCGGCGCGATCAACACCCGCTCGGCCAAGGCGGGAACGCTTTCACCCTGGGGATAGGTGAGGACTTCGTGGGTGGCGGTGTGTTGGGGCAGGCTCATCGTGGGTAGACTAACGTTTACGTTAACGTCAGTGTAGCCATGACCACCAGCCCGTCTTCCGCGCGTCTTTTCACCATATCCGAGTTGGCGCAGGAGTTCGATCTCACGCCCCGGGCGATTCGTTTTTACGAAGATGTCGGCTTGCTCACGCCCAGCCGCGATGGGCGGCACCGGGTCTACACCCACCGCGACCGCACGCGTCTCAAGCTGACCTTGCGGGGCAAGCGCTTGGGCTTGTCCTTGCAGGAGATCAAGCAGCTGGTGGACATGTACGACGCGTCCTCGGACACCAAACCGCAGCTGGAAGCGTTTTTGCAGGTGTTGCACACCCATCGTCTGCAACTGGAGCAGCAGCTCGAAGACATCCGCATCACTTTGGATGAAATCAGCCAGCACGAAGAACGCTGCCGCAGCACGCTGGCTCAACAACACACCCCACCCATGCCTCTCGGAGACTGACCCATGACCTTGACGACCCTGCCTGGCCTCGACTTCATGTTGGGCGACGACATCGACGCGCTGCGCGATGCGGTACGCAGCTTTGCACAGCGCGAGATCGCGCCGCTGGCGGCGGAGATGGATCGCAGCGATCAGTTCCCCATGCTGCTGTGGCGCAAGATGGGCGAGTTGGGTTTGCTGGGCATCACCGTGCCACAAGAGCTGGGCGGTGCGGGCATGGGGTATCTGGCGCACATGATCGCCATGGAGGAGCTGAGCCGGGCCTCGGCCTCGGTGGCCCTGTCTTATGGCGCGCACAGCAACCTGTGCGTCAACCAGATCCGGCGCAATGGCAGCGCCGCCCAACAGGCCAAGTACTTGCCCAAGCTGATCTCGGGCGAGCATGTGGGTGCCTTGGCCATGAGCGAGCCGGGCGCGGGCTCCGACGTGCTGAGCATGCAACTGCGCGCCGAGTGGCGCGCTCCGCAGGGGCGCTATGTGCTCAACGGCAGCAAGATGTGGATCACCAACGGCCCCGACGCCGACACCTTGGTGGTTTACGCCAAGACCGCGCCTGAGCTGGGCGCGCGTGGGGTCACGGCCTTTTTGATCGAGAAGGACATGCCGGGTTTTCGGGTGGCGCAAAAACTCGACAAGCTGGGCATGCGTGGCTCGCACACTGGCGAGCTGGTGTTTGATAACGTTGAGGTGCCGGCTGAGAACGTGCTGGGCGAGGTCGGCGGCGGCACCAAGGTGCTGATGTCCGGTTTGGACTACGAGCGCGCCGTGCTGGCCGCTGGACCGCTGGGCATCATGCAGGCGGTGATGGACAACGTGGTGCCCTACATCCACGACCGCAAGCAATTTGGTCAGAGCATCGGCGAGTTCCAGCTCATCCAAGCCAAGGTGGCCGATATGTACACCGTGCTGCAAGCGGCGCGCGCTTTCACCTACACCGTGGGCAAAAACCTCGACAAGCTCGCGGCCCAACCGGGGGGCGGGCATGTGCGCCAAGTGCGCAAGGATTGCGCCAGCGTCATCTTGTGGTGCGCCGAAAAAGCCACCTGGATGGCGGGTGAGGGCATCCAGATCTTTGGCGGCAACGGCTACATCAACGACTACCCGTTGGGGCGACTGTGGCGCGACGCCAAGCTCTACGAGATCGGTGCGGGCACCAGCGAGATCCGCCGCATGCTGATCGGTCGGGAGCTGTTCGCCGAGACCGCTTGAGGCCGCGACCTTGTGCGTAAACTTGGGTGCTTCCGCCTTCACCCGTCTCTAGCCCCATGCCCACCATGCCCCACGCTTTGCAGGATCTTTTCCAGAAAAACCGCGACTGGGCCCAAGAGAGCGAAGCCCGCGAGCCGGGCTTTTTCTCGCGGCTGCTCAAGCAGCAGTCCCCGCAGTACCTCTGGATCGGTTGCGCCGACAGCCGGGTGCCAGCCAATGAATTGGTGGGTTTGCTGCCAGGCGAGCTGTTTGTGCATCGCAACGTTGCCAACGTGGTGGCGCATTCGGATCTGAACGCCTTGTCGGTGATCCAGTTCGCGGTGGACATGTTGCACGTGAAACATGTGATCGTGGTCGGGCACTCGAACTGCGGCGGTGTCAAGGCCGCGCTGAGCAATTTGCGTGTTGGGCTGGCTGATAACTGGCTGCGTCACGTGCAAGACGTGCGCAGCCTGCACCAAAGCTTCTTGGACTCTCTGCCGCCTGCTCGGCGGGTGGATGCGCTGTGCGAGCTCAATGTGTTGGAGCAAGCGCGCAATGTGTGTCGCACCACCATCGTCGAAGATGCGTGGCAGCGCGGCCAAGAGGTGGTGATTCACGGCTGGGTCTACGGCTTGCACAATGGTTTGCTGGAAGACTTGTGCATGACCGTGGCCGGTGCCGACGATATTGCGCCGATGTATGCCAAGGCTTTGGACGCTGTGACGCGGCGCTACGGCTTGAAAAATGTTGATTCCGTTGTCGAGGATGTTTGATGTTTCCACAGCAGTTGAATGACAGCCGGGCGTTTGAGATCGCCACGGCTTTGATCGAAGGTTTCAATCGCCACTACCGGCCCTTTCGCGCCACCAGCGCTGAGGCCAAAAAGCGCTTTGAACAACAAGATTGGCACGGCCAGCAGCGCGCGCAGCGCGAGCGCATCGAGTTCTACGATAAGCGCGTGGCCGAGGCGGCGGAGCGTTTGCAACATGAATTCGAGGCTGTTTCGCTGCCGCGTGATACCTGGCACCAAGTCAAACTGCATTACATCGGTTTGCTGACCAATCATCATCAGCCCGAATTGGCCGAAACTTTCTTCAATTCAGTCACGACCAAAATCCTGCACCACAGTTATTTCCATAACGATTTTTTATTCGTGCGACCAGCGGTCAGTACAGAATATATTGAAAATGATGAGCTTGAAGCCAAGCCGACGTATCACGCATATTATCCGAATGATAAAAATCTGCGTGAAACCCTGAATAAAGTCATCGAAAACTTTGGGCTTAACCTACCCTTTGAAAACATCAACGCCGATTTGGATGATGTTTACGCGGCCTTGCTCAAGGAAATGGACGACACGCGGCTGAGGGCGAATTTCCAGATCCAAGTGCTGTCGAGTCTGTTCTTTCGCAACAAGGGCGCTTATTTGGTCGGCAAGATCATCAACGGCTACCGCGATATTCCGTTCTCTTTGCCCATCTTGCACAATGATCACGGTGAGTTAATCATTGATGCCGCCTTGTTCGGCGAAGAAGACATCTTGGCGTTGTTTAGCTTTGCACGGGCTTATTTCATGGTGGACATGGAGATCCCGAGTGCCTACGTGCAGTTCTTGCGCTCGATGATGCCGCGCAAGCCGCGCAGCGAGCTCTACAGCGCCCTCGGTCTGCAAAAGCACGGCAAGAATTTGTTTTACCGTGACTTTCTGTTCCACCTGCGCCACTCGACCGACCGTTTCCGCATCGCCCCCGGTATCAAGGGCATGGTGATGATGGTGTTCGATCTGCCGAGTTTCCCGTTTGTTTTCAAGGTCATCAAGGATTTCTATCCAGCGCAGAAGGAAACCACCCGTGAGCTGATTCAGGGTAAATATTTGCTGGTGAAGCAGCACGACCGTGTTGGGCGCATGGCCGACACGCTTGAATTCAGCAACGTTACCTTCCCGCGTGAGCGTTTTGAAGAAGAGCTGATCAAAGAGCTGAAGCATTTTTGCCCCAGCCTGATTGAAGATAATGGTGAAAACATCGTGATTCGCCATGTGTATATTGAGCGCCGCATGATTCCGCTCAATATCTTCTTGCAAGACGCCACACCTGATCAGTTGGAGCATGCCGTGATCGAATATGGCAATGCCATCAAGGATCTGGTCTCGGCCAATATTTTTCCGGGCGATATGCTCTGGAAGAACTTTGGCGTCATGCGCCAAGGCAAGGTGGTTTTCTACGACTACGACGAAATCGAATACATCACCGATTGCAACTTCCGCCGTGTGCCCGAGCCGCGCAACGAGGAAGAAGAAATGTCGGGCGAGATCTGGTACACGGTTGGCCCCAAGGATGTGTTCCCCGAAACCTTCGGTCCCTTCTTGCTCGGCAACCGTGCGGTGCGCGCGGTGTTTATGAAGCATCACGCCGATTTGCTCGATGCCGCTTTCTGGCAAGGCCACAAGGAGCGTATTGCCGCCGGGCATGTCCACGACGTCTTCCCCTACGATCCGAGCCGCCGTTTCCGCGCCACCCGAGGAGTGCTCCATGCTTGATCCCGTGGTTATTGTTGCGGCCGCCCGCACGCCCATCGGCGGCTTGTTGGGTGATTTCGCTGGCTTGGCCGCGTGGGAGCTTGGGGCTGTGGCGATCCGCGCGGCCGTTGAGCGTGCTGGGGGCGAGATCACTGCGACGGCCGTGAATGAGGTCTTGATGGGCTGCGTGCTCATGGCCGGCCAAGGCCAAGCCCCGGCGCGCCAAGCGGCCCTCAAGGCGGGGCTGCCGCTCTCAGCCGGCGCGGTGACGCTCAACAAGATGTGCGGCTCGGGCATGCGCGCCGTGATGCTGGCGCACGACATGCTCCGAGCGGGCTCAGCCGAGGTGCTGGTCGCCGGCGGCATGGAGAGCATGAGCAACGCGCCGCACCTGATGTTTGCGCGCAAGGGCGTGAAGTACGGTGCCACGCCCATGTTCGACCACATGGCCATGGACGGGCTGGAAGACGCTTATGAGCGTTTGCCCAACGGGGGTGGCAAAGCGATGGGTGTGTTTGGCGAGCAGTGCGTTGAAAAATACGGCTTCACCCGTGAGGCCCAAGATGCGTTCGCGATTCAATCGACCTTGCGCGCCCAGCAAGCCCACCAAGACGGTTCTTTCGATTGGGAAATCGCGCCGGTGACGCTCAAGGGCCGCAGCGGTAGTACTGACACGGTGATCCGCCAAGACGAGCAACCCGCCAAGGCCAAGCTCGACAAGATCGCCAGCTTGAAGCCTGCTTTTAAGAGGGACGGCACCATCACCGCTGCCAATGCCTCAAGCATCAGCGACGGCGCGGCGGCTTTGGTGCTGATGCGCGCCTCGACGGCGGCGGCGCGCGGTCTGCAACCCATCGCGCGCATCGCGGCCCACGCGGTGCATGCGCAGGAACCAGCGTGGTTCGCGACCGCCCCGGCGGGCTCGATCCGCAAGGTGCTCGACAAAGCCGGCTGGTCGGTGGCCGATGTCGATCTGTGGGAAGTGAACGAAGCCTTTGCGGCGGTCACGATGGCGGCGATGGTGGATTTTGAGTTGCCGCACGCCCGCGTCAACGTCCACGGTGGGGCCTGTGCGTTGGGGCATCCGATTGGCGCTTCGGGCGCGCGGATCTTGGTGACCTTGCTCGGCGCACTGCGTCAGCGGGGTTTGAAGCGCGGTGTCGCTTCTTTGTGTATCGGCGGCGGTGAAGCCACCGCCTTGGCTTTGGAGATGTTATGAGTCGCTATTGGAGTGCGGTGGTCCACCAGCTCAAGCCCTATGTGCCGGGCGAACAGCCCAAGCTGGCCAACCTGATCAAGCTCAACACCAATGAGAACCCCTATCCGCCCAGCCCGCAGGTGTTGGCGGCCATCCGGGCCGAACTGGGCGACGACGCCAGCCGTTTGCGGCTTTATCCCGACCCGGGGGCCACGGGTTTGCGAGCCGCTTTGGCGCGTCAACACGGTTTGCAGCCTGCGCAGGTGTTTGTCGGTAATGGCTCGGACGAAGTGCTGGCGCACATCTTTTTGGCGCTGCTCAAGCACGAAGACGCCGCCGGCCAGCCCCGGCCGCTGCTCTTTCCCGACGTCACCTACAGCTTCTATCCGACCTACTGCCTGCTCTACGGCGTGACGGCGCGCACCTTGGCGCTGGACGAGCAGCTCGGCCTGCACCTGGACGACTACATCGCGCAGGCCGACGCTGGCGCGGTGATCTTCCCCAATCCCAACGCCCCGACCGGGCGCGGCGTGCCGCTGGCGGATGTCGAGCGCTTGCTGCTCGCCCGGCCCGACATGGTGGTGGTGGTCGATGAAGCCTATGTGGATTTCGGTGCCGAGTCGGCCGCCACGTTGGTGGATCGTTTTCCCAACCTTGTGGTGGTGCATACCTTCTCCAAGTCGCGCTCACTGGCCGGCATGCGGGTGGGCTACGCCTTGGCGCAAGTCCCGCTGATCGAAGCGCTGGAGCGCGTCAAAGACAGCTTCAATTCCTATCCGCTTGACCGGCTGGCCTTGGCGGCGGCGCAGGCGGCGGTCGAGGACGAGGCCTACTTTGAGCAGACCCGCCAAGCGGTGATCCGCAGCCGTGATGGGCTCAGCGCCGAGTTGCGCCAGCTTGGCTTTGAAGTGCTGCCCTCGCAAGCCAACTTCGTCTTTGCCCGCCATCCCCAACACAGTGGCGCGGCCTTGCAACAGATGCTGCGTGAGCAAGCCATCATCGTGCGGCACTTCCGCCAGCCCGAGCGCATCGCGCCCTACCTGCGCATCACCATCGGCACCGACGCCGAATGCCAAGCCCTGGTCCAAGCTCTTGTGGCCGCCTTGAAAGGATCCCTCTGATGACCATGCCTACTGCGGCTAGTTCTGCTACTTCTGCTGCTTCTTCGTCAAAGCTTTCCGTGTTGGTGATCGGGGCCTCGCGCGGCCTCGGTCTTGA
>NZ_JBYSVC010000012.1:0-45787 GCF_057922285.1 Leptothrix toolikensis (SeqCode) | reverse complement strand
CGCGTTTCGGCAAGCCGAGCCAAGGCGTGGATGCTGACGTCTTGGATGCGCCGGTTTTCATCCATGCGCGCCGCCACCTCGGCTTCGAGCAAGGCGTTTTTGTTGTGCAGCCAGTCGCGCGCTTCTTTCAAGTCCAGTTGGGCCTTGACCCGTGCTTGCACGATGGGCGGGCGAATCGGCTTGGTGATGTAGTCCACTGCGCCCAGATCAAAGCCCCGTTGCTCGTCTTCGGTGGCGTTCATGGCGGTCACGAAGATGACGGGGATGTCGGCGGTGGCGGCTTGGGCGCGCAATCGGCCCAGCACCGTGTAGCCGTCCATGTCCGGCATCATCACGTCGAGCAAGATCAAGTCGGGCTGCGGCTCAGCGGCGGCTAACTCCAAGGCGCGTGTACCGGAGTTGGCCACCTTGACGCGGTACAGCGGTGCAAGCAGCTCGCCCAAGACGGCGAGATTCTCGGGGGTGTCGTCCACCAGCAAGATGGTGGGACGGGGCACCTCGGTGACAAACGAGGGAGAGGTGGTCATGGCACCCGATTGTCACCCATGCGGATGGGCTGACCCACATCGGTGCTGCCAGATCGCCAGCCCTTGCGCATTGAGCGCAATGTCGCTGGCCAGCAAGGTGCGCATCGTGGCCTCATCGAGTAAGACGCCGTGGCGGCGGGCGCTATCGAGCAGCACTCGGGCCATGCCTTGGGCCAAGTCGGGTTCGGGCAGGGTATCGGCCAACGCGGCATAAGCATCGGTCAGCGCCAACAAGTGCATGGCGAGCCCGCTGGTGCGCTTCAGATCACCACCGACCCGGCCGAAGTGGGTCAGATAGAACCAGTGCGGCTCAAACCCCATCATGCGTTCGATCGAGGCCTTGAGGGCTGGGGGATCGAAATGCACCGGCGTGGCGCTGGGGAAGATCCAAGCGCTGTGTGAAGCTGAACCGCCCTCGGGGGGACGATCAAATTCTCGGTAGCTGATGCCCAAGGTGTCGCCGCTGAACCAGCCGCGTGAGCGTGCGTCCCAGATGCAATGGTGATGGCGCGCATGGCCAGGGGTATCGATGAGCAACAGCGCCCGGTTGGCCCCCAAGATCACGTCCATACCGTCATGGCTGGCCAGCACCCGCTCGGCCGGTACGGGCAGCACCGTGCCATAGGTTTGCTGCACCGCTTGCGCACCGTACACCCCTTCGGCCCCGGCCACCAAGGCGCTGGGGTCGATGAGATGGCGCACCCCTCGGGGGTGAATCAGCACTTGCGCTTGCGGCAGATGCTGCATCAGCAGGCCCACGCCTCCGGCATGATCCAAATGCACATGGGTCGGGATGACCCAATCGACCGCTTCGACGCCCAGCCCCACATGGGCCAGCGCCGCCAGCAGGCGCGGCACGGCTGCGTTGTGCCCGGTGTCGATAAAGGCCGCACGGCCGTCTTGCACCATCAGGTAGGCCGCATCAAAGCTGGGCCGCTCAAAGCCGGTATCGATGGCGTAGATGCCGTGAGAGAGCGGGTGCAAGAAGGCGGGTGGGGGGGTGGAGGTACGCATGGCACCGCATCATGCCCACAAAAAAGCCCCGCCGGTGAACCCGACGGGGCTTGTTACTTCAGCCGCAAAGGCTTCAGCTCTTCTTGAAGCGCGTCGCGGTCTTGGTGCCTTGAGCGACGGTTTGAGCGGCGCTTTGAACCGCCTTGGTGGCGTTGGTGCTCAGGGTTTGGAAGTTGGCTTCAGCGGTGCTGAGCGCTTGCTTGCCCGCCTTTTGGGCGTTTTCAAAGGCAGCGGTCGAAGCAGCCATGGCTTGTTGGAGCATGGCCACAGCACCTTCGCCACCGGCCGGGGCGTTCTTGGCAGCGGTTTCGACCAGCGATTGCAGCTTGGTTTGGGCTTCAGCGACTTGGGCTTCAACCAGCTTGGTCACTTCAGCTTGTGCGGTCGTGACGATGTCTTGCACTTGACGGCCGTAGGCGGTGGCCTTGTCGGCGGCGGGTTGCATCAGGCTCGATTGCAGGGCCACAACTTCTTGCGGGTCCTTGGCCGACAGCAGGGCCTTGGTGTGAGCAGCGGACTCTTCCAGCACCGAGCGAGCAGCTTCGAGGTTCAGGTTGGCCAGCTTTTCAACGTTGGCGAAAGCACGTTGGCTCATTTCGACCATGGCGGTCAGGTTGGCTTGTTGGGCGGCGGCGAATTGTTCGGGGGTCATCATGGTGGTGCTCCTGTTAAAAAGGATGCTGCATTGCAGCAATGGAGCGAAGTATAGGCGGTGTTGCATCGGCTGCGCAAGAAATTTGTTGCGGTGCAGCATTTTGTGGGGTGACGCACAATCCGGGCTCCTTGTCCCCTGATGTTTTTGGAGTTGTCATGACCGTCTTGTCCCTGTCTTCCCAAAGTCTGCCGGCCTTGCAAGGCATGCTCACCACCCTGAGCTTGTGTTTGGAAAAGGCTGCCACAGATGCGGCTGCGCGTAAGTTCAACCCCGATGTGTTGCTGCAAAGCCGCTTGGCCCCCGACATGCTGCCGTTGGCCTCGCAGGTTCGTATTGCTTGTGATACCGCCAAGTACGGTGCGGCCCGTTTGGCCGGGGTGGAGGCCCCGCGTCACGAAGACCACGAAGCCACCTTGGCCGAATTGCAGACCCGCATTGCCTCGACCCAAGCCTTTTTGGCCGGTGTGTCTGCTGCGGCCATCGATGCCAGCGCGGGGCGTGACATCACCTTTCCCGTGGGCCGCGAGCGCACGCCCAAGACCATGGAAGCGCTGGCTTATTTGAACCAGTGGGTGCTGCCCAATTTCTACTTCCACATCGTCACGGCCTACGCTTTGCTGCGCCACAACGGCGTGCCCATCGGCAAATCAGACTACCTCTCGGGCATCCTCACGCCTAGCCAAGACTGAGCTGGGCTGCACTGCACTGCACTTATTTGCAGGGGTCTTCGCGTGGGGTGATGTGTGCTGGGCGGCGTTCGTCAAGCAAGCCATCACCCTCATTGAAGCCCACGCTGTAGACGGTTTGCGGGGCCACACCGCGCCGCATCAAGTGCAAGGGCACGCCCCGGTCGCGGGCCACGTGCTGCTCTCCTGCCAGCAAAACGACCTGACCTTGCTGCGCTTCGGCCATCAAGGTTTGGGCCATGGTGTCGTCGCGCGCAATCTGGATACGCACCATCCGTGTCACGGCCTCTGCGGGCAGGCTTTGGCAATGGCTGGTGCTTACGGCTTGCGCCAAACGGCTATGCACCTCGGGGCTGACGAGATGATCAAGTCGGCTTTCGGTCGCCGCGAGTTTTTGTTCTGCCTTGGGCAAATTGCCGCCCACCACTGGAATACCGGCGCGTACCGCCGCCATCACCACCGGGCCATAGCTAGACCACGGCCAACCCGCCTCTTGCCAGTGCAGGCGCTGCTGGACGTCGATTTCAGGCGCTTCGGCCGGCAAGCCCGCTGTACTGTGGCCGCGCTCAGCCATCTCTAGCACCACCGCCGTGAGCTGATGCTGCTGGGCTTGATGGGCGATGTTGCGTGCCACCTGCGCTTGGTGATCGGTTTGATCGTGCTGCTCACCAAAGAGCAGAAATTGCGGCGCTTCTTGGGTGGGCGAGCCTCCGGCATGCCCGACACAACCTCCTAAGGTGATCCCCAAGGCAACCCCCACGGTGAGCCGCATGGCGACACTCCCCACGGGTTGAAAACCGCACGGGGGGCAGGGACGTTCCCGGTTAGGATGCGCGCCGTTGATCTTGACGTTGAGCAGTTCGGTCATGCGACCAATGATGACATTGAATCCCCCTTGGATAGCCGATCACGATGCGAGTGCCGCCATTGAGCGTCGCCCACCCATGGAAGGGCGTTGCATGCTGGGTCCGCACAAATACCGTGCGCGCGCTGCGCTGATCTATGAGGTCGGTGATCGCTGCGCGCCCATGGTCTTGTTGGAGGGCTTTGTGTTGGTCGAGTCCGGCAACAGCGGCCACGGGGATGTGGCTTGCTTGGCGCTGCCCGGTGATTTGCTGGCGGTGGAGGCCTTGCTGGGGTTGACGCAGCGGGGTCGGGCGCGTGCCTTGGTGCCTTGTATCGTGGCCGATTTGCAGGGCTGTGATCTGGCCGGCTGGGGCGATGTGTTGGCCCGCGCTCAAGTGACGCAGCAACAGCGCCTGGCCGACACCGCCCGGCTTTTGCAGGGCTCAGCGGGCGAGCGGGTGCGCCATTTGCTGACGTTGCTGTGTACGGGGCGGCCCAATCAGGCGGAGGCCTGTCAATGCGAACTGCCCGTGTTGGCGGACATGGCCCGGATCATCAACACGGCTCCTGAAACTGTCTCGCGCGTGTTGGGCCACTTCCGCCGATCCGGGCTGGTCGAGAGCCTGAGTGAGCGCGAGTTGAAGGTGTCGATGCGACTCATCACCGGCGCGCCCTTGCCCGAAGGGCTCACGCGCAGCCGGATCAGCGATTGATGGATGGATGATCAGTGGTGGTGCTTCATGCCCGAAGCACCATCCATCGGACCGTTGGGCGCGTGGCCGCCAGCGAGGTTACGCACGGTGGCCTTGATCTCGATGGTTTCGCGCTTCTTGTCTTTACCTTCAACCACCAAGGTTAAGGGCACGGTATCCCCGGCCTTGATGCCTTGGTGCAGGTCGATCAGCATGACGTGATAGCTGCCCGGCTTGAGCTCGACGGTCTTGCCCGCTGGCAGATCCAAACCGTTGGGCAGGGCGCGCATCTTCATGACGTTGTCTTGCATGGACATCTCATGGATTTCAACCACACCAGCCACGGGTGAGCTGGCGCTGATCAATCGGGCGTCGCTGTTGGCCGTCAGTTGCATAAAAGCCCCGGTGGCTTTTTGTTCAGCCACCGTGGCGCGCACCCACGCATCCTTGATGCTGACATCGGCAAAAGCACTCAGGCTGCTGCACAGGGCCGCGCTCAGTGCAGCCAGGGTGATCAGGCGAGATTTCATCAAAACTCCAATTCAAGAGGTTGTTTCTTTCAGCAATTCACGCACATCGCGGGCCAGCTGATCGGCCGGTTGATCATGCCTGATGGCTAGGCGAATGTGGCCCTTCAAGTCATAGACATAGCTCAAGGCGGTGTGATCCATCGTGTAGGACGACCCCGTAGGCACTTTTTTGTAGGTGATCTTGAAGGCTTGGGCCAAGGCGGGCAGCTCAGCCAGCGTGCTGCGCAAGCCGAGAAAAACGGGGTCAAAAGCGGCGGTGTAGTTTTTCAGCAGCGCAGCGCTGTCGCGTTCGGGGTCAAGGGTGACGAAGATCACCTGCAATTTGTCAGCCTCGCGGCCAAGGATCTGTTTGACCAGCGCCGCGCGGGTCAGGGCGGTGGGGCAGACATCCGGGCACTGCGTGAAACCGAAGAACAACAGCACCACCTTGCCCTTGAATTCAGCCAACGTGCGCGTCTTACCGTCAGGGTCTTGCAGGCTGAACGCTTGGCCGTAGCTGGCCCCGCTGATGTCCATGCCATGAAAACTCAGCAGCGGTTTTTTCTGGTCGCAGCCCCCCAAAACCAAACCCAGACTCGCCGCCGCCAAACCCAGACTGCCAGTCAAGATCAAGGCCCGGCGGGTGCGGGCATCCAAGTGTTCTGGGTGTTCTAGGTGCTTCAGCGGTTTTTGTTCAATGGACATGCATCGCTCCACCTTGGCTTCGGGGTGTTTGCACCCAGACCATCACTTCTTTCTCGCCGCCACGCTCAAAGCGCAGCACGATCGGGAAGCGGGCACCGTCTTTCAAGGGCTGCTTCAAGTCAAGCAGCATCAGATGCACCGGCCCGCCTTGCTTGATCTCAAGCGACTTGCCAGCAGGCACCTCCAGCGCGGCGATGGCCCGCATGTGCATCACATCACCCTCCATCGTCATGCTGTGGATCTCCACCACCCGCGCGACCGGCGTGCTGGCCCCGAGTAGACGATCCAGCTTGTCGCCGCCATTGCTGAGATGGCGGAAATACACCGCTCCCGTCTTTTGCTCCGCCACCGTGGGTGGGGCATAGGGGTGATCAATGGTGATGTCTCCGGCCTTGAAGTCATGAGCGTGGGCCACCACCGCAGCGGCCAGCAAACATGCGCCCACGGCTGCTGAGGCCAGCGCGTGCAGGGGTCTAAAAAGGGTTGAGCGCATGGAAGGGTCTCCGTCGGAATGAAAAGGTGGGCGAACTCTACGGTATCCAGTGACTGCGCAGCAGCTCAGGCACATGCAGCACGGCACGCAACCCGATCCAACGATTCACGGGCAGGGAGCCTTGCTCGGTGCCGGCTTCGACGCTCAGTTGCACTTGGGGCAGGGCGTCAAAGAGCAGCGCTGCGCTTTGGCGTTGCAACGGGGTGTTGGGGTTCAAGGCGGCGTCGGCCGCGACGCTGCTGGAGCCAGGGCCGCTTAAGTCATGACGGGCGGCGAGATGCTCCAGTCGTGCTGCCACCGACCACGTGGGGCGTAGCGTCCATTGCGCATCCAGCCAGCCGCCCAGGGTGTTGCCGGTGTAGTGGCTGTCGCCAAAACGGGTGTAGAGCGCTCCACTTTCGTGTTGCCACAAAGCGGCCGCCTGTACGCTCAGGCCCAACTCGTGCGGCGTCCACGCCAAACTGGTGCCGAGGATCCGGGTGGTGCCGTCAAAGCAGACCACATTGATGAGGTTGCCGCTCAAGCAACTCGGCACCGTGTGGGTGTGGCCCGCGCGACTGGCTGCTGCGAGGGTGCCTCGGCCTTGGGGTTGCAGCCAAGCGCCAAAGCCGTCGAGTAGCCATTCGCCCCAGCTGCCTTGGGCGTGCAGGGCCGGGGCGCGCGCGCCAGCTGGGCCACCGGGAAAGGTGCGTCCGCCCCACAGCCCCACGTCCACGCTTTGCAAGCCTTCAGCCATGCCCCGTTGCCAGTTCAGATTCAGCCCGTTGTCGATCCAGTCGTCGTTCAAGATGACGCTCTTGACCCATGGCACTTGGGCAAAGCGGTCGAAGTGGCCAGCGCGGGTCAGGACCGCACCCATGGGCACGCGGTCGCGGCCGAGCATCACGTTGAGGCGATCACCACTGATGTCTTGACGCCAACTCAGCTTGGCCGCTTCTACGTGGATGGGATCGTTGCCGTGACGGCCCCAAGCGACGTAGGCCCCCCAGGCGTCATTCAGGCGAGTAGCAGCGTCGAGGGTGGCGTGCTCTAGGTGCGTGCCGCGCCGATCACTCGGGAGTTGGCCCGAGCCCAGCACTCCAGGCCAACGCGGTGTGGGCCAAGCGTCTTGCGAAGCCTGCACGGCAGCCAGTGAGCCGGCCATACCGATGCGCCAGCCGGCGCTGGGCGGGATGGGGTCTTGCGAGACATCGTGACTGAAGGCGCTGGCGCACAGGCTGAGACCAAGGGCGACGATGAGATGGCCCCGTTTCATGAGGCTCATGAGGCGGCTCATGGTGCGACCTTCAGGCAGGGCCGGTTTGGGTCGGGATAGAAGGGGTTGCCTTGGCAGGGATTGGTCAGGAATTCGTTGTCGGTGAGGGTTTTGAGAAAGGCGACCAGATCGGCTTTGTCTTGAGGTGTGAGGCTGATCATGCCGATCAGGTCGTTCTTGTACGGGTTGGCGCGACCATCGCCCGCGTTCGGGTCGGGCGGCAAAAGCACGCTGCCACCAGCGGCGTAGTGGTCGATCACCGCTTCGAGCGTCGCTTTGCTGCCGTCGTGCATGTAGGGCGCGGTGACTTCGACGTTGCGCAAACTTGGCGCACGGAAGCGACCCTTGTCGGTGGGCGCTTGCGACAACTCAAAAATGCCTTGATTGCCCGCCGGGTAGCTGCCCAGACCATCGACGTTGTAGAGGCCCGTGTTGTGAAACGGTCGGTCGATGTAGCGCATGCCTTCATGCTGGATCGAGTCGTTGAAGTTGAAGCTGCCGTGGCAGTGAAAGCACTCGGCCGTTTCGGTGTTGAACAAGTTCATGCCGCGCAGCTCGGAGGCTGTGAGCAAGGTGGTGCCTTGCATGAACTGGTCGTACTTGCTGTTGCCCGAAATCAGCGAGCGCGTAAAAGAGGCGAGAGCTTGGGTGACGGTGGCCCAAGCGTAGAGATCTGCGGGCAGCCGGATGGCGGGGAATGCCTTGGCAAACAAATCTTGGTAGATCGGATCAGCCGAAAAACGAGCCAGCACCACGCTCTGGTTGGCGTCATTCACGCCCAACTCGGTGGGGTTTTCGTTGAACAGTGGCACCAAGTGATGCCGCTCCAGCGTGGTGATTGAGAAATTAGCCCACGTGTAGGTGGCGTTGTAGGCCGTGTTGCCAAGGCTGGGCACGTTGCGCGGCATCACGTCGCCGGTCGAACCGACGGCCGTCATGGCCCCGTTGGTGAAGGCCTTGGCTTGGTGATGGCACGAGCCGCAGGCTTGGTTGCCGTTGCCGGAGAGCCGCATGTCATAGAACAAATGCCGACCCAGTTCGATCTTGGCTTCCGAAATGGGGTTGTCGGCCGGCACCAGCGGGGTCGGAAACCCCGCTGGCAAGGCACGGGTCCAGCCCGATGGTGAGGTGTCGGTGACTTGGGTTCCGCCGCCGCAACCCGACAATATGCCAGCCATCAAGGCTAGGGCCGTGACGCTTCGGCGGTAGGTTTGACGCATCAACAACACCTCATTCAGACAGGGAAAGCGCGCAGTTTAGCGAGCGGTAAACACGGTACCCAGGGGGTGCAGCACTTCGTCGGTGGCATCGACAAACATGGCATACATCGCCGCGCATTCCGGGTCGGTCACCGCCGACATGCACCCTGCGGCTGTGCCGTTGGTGTTGGTGGTCACGGGTTGATTGGCGAACAAAGCCTTCAAGTCCAGGGTGACTTTCTGAGTGGCGGCATTGAAGGCTGCCAAGTGGAAGTGCTGCTGGTTCGAGGTGGTGCCACAGTTAAATCCACCCGTGGCGGTGGCCGCAGCATCCGCCACGCAGTTGGTCGCGCCCAAGTGATACACAAAGGTACTGGTATTGGGTGCATTGGTGGTGATACCGCCCACGGTGGTGGTGGCTTGGGCACCCGTGGCATCAACGGTTTGCACGCCGAGGGCGAAGGTGCCCGGAACGGTGGCATTTTCTGGGCTGAGTTCGATCTTCATATGCTTACGGCCCGATTGCCAAGCCCAAGCCATGCCAGGCACGCTGGTGGAGATCGGTGCGATCGCGGTGGTCGTCGGGTTGCTGTGGTTGAGCGTTTCAGGCACGCCCAATTCGAAATGCACCCCGGTGTAGGTGCCCGTGGGCACCGTGCCGGTGATGACGGTGTTGGTGCCCGGTGTCCCGCCGGTGTTGTTCAGGCAAGAGCCGTCTTCAAAGTCGATCAGCGCCACGCTGGCCGTGGCATCGCTGCCCTGCCAGTTGTTGCTATCAAGCGTGACTTGCACGGAAGTGCCATCGGCCTTGAGCAGCGAGATGTTGCCGACGTAAAAGCGCAAGTCGTTGAGCAGTGTGTTCACGGGCACATTGGCACCGGTGGCATCTTTGCGATAAGCCACGCCATCGACTCGAATGCCCGAGCAAACGCCGCTAGCCAGCGGCGTTTGACCGACAGCGGCGGCAAAGTTGATCGAGACGCGCTGGGTTGAGCCGCCTGTTGTGGGCGTGGTGGTGCTCCCCCCGCCGCAAGCGGTGAGGGCTGCCGCTGCGATAGCAGCCAGGGCGAAGGAGGTCTTGGTCAAGGTTGTCATGGGGAAACTCCGTTAAAAATCAGGGAGGAAATCAGTGATTCAGCAAGGTTTGATCAGCCCACCACGCGGCGAACGTGGCCCCGCTGGCGGGTGAGATACCAAGGTGGTCACCGCCAAGGCCGCGCACGCAGGCACTGAGGGTGCCGTCCAAGCGGGTATGGGTTGTGACGACTGTCCAAGTCGAGGCTCAGTGCGTCGATCACGCTGGTGCAAAGACCCAAGCGGTGAAAGGTGGTGATCGCCAACATGCCCCATTGCGCGGCGTTGGCCAACGCCATGGCGGGGTCTGCACCCAAGGCCCAAGCGGTTTGGGCCGGGCGAAGGGTAGTAGGTGGATCCGGGCGGATGTAACGGAGATTGGGGCGCTGGATTTGACCCAGCGCGACACCATGGGAGAAGGCGTGTGCCATGAACGGCCCCTGCAAGCGGCGGGGGCTGTCGATGTCATCGACGTATCAAAGCAGCCCCGGCACGCATGAATCACAAAACCGGCACCGTGCAGACCCTCAAGGGCCATGCACCGCACCAACGCGGTTTGCAGATTCAGCAGCTGGCTGGGGGTGCCCTTGGCTGGGCAGGCGGGTAGAGCGCGCGGTCACGCGCAATGACTTGCTCGTGGGTGGGCGCTTGAAGTTGCAAGGCCCGAGCAGAGGGAACCGTGGTGCGGATATCGGTGGGCAGGGCCACGGACATCGGGGCATGCGCGCAAAAGACGCAGTCCTCCATGGCGGCGGTGGAGCCGCTATCGCCGTCTGGGCTGGCGCTGGCTGTGACGCACAGATCGGCCAAGGCTTCCAAGCCCACGGCCTTGACCGAGCCGCCATGCATGGCATGTGACAACCCCGGCACGAGCGCGTTCAGCAGGATCAAGGCGATGCCGATCCAGCTGATGAGGCGTTGTGACAGGGTGCGGTGCATGGGGCGCTATTTTGAAGCGAAAAGCTTAGATTGCGCTTCAGGTGTGTTGCAGAGCCGCAACAAAAAGAAAACCCGACAGAAACCTGTCGGGTTTAAAAGTACCTGATCGAATGAATCGCACAAGGTACCAAGGAGACAACCTTCACGCAGAGAGGAGTGTCACTGCGCATGACCCTAGATAAGGGAGTTCATGCGCGTTTCAAGCCCCCCGGCTCAAAAGCTTTTCCGAAATAGCGGGGTGTTTGAATTCAGGCGGCCTTGGGGGCCTTGGCAGCCTTCGGGGCAGCAGCGGTGGCTGCCTTGGCGGCATTGGTCGCTGTTTGGGTGGCTGCTTGGATGTTGGCTTCCACCACGCCAGCGGCTTGCTTGGCCGATTTCTGGATGGTTTCGATGGCGTTGTTGGCGGCCGACATGGCCGACTTGAACATCGCGGTGGCGTTTTCGCTGCCGGCCGGGGCGTTTTGCAGCGCGCTGTCCAGCAGGGACGCGAACTGGCCTTGGCTTTGGGCGATTTGCGTTTCGAACAACTTGCTCACCTCAGCTTGGAAGCCGGAAGTGATGTCATAGACTTGGCGGCCGTACGTGGCGGCCTTGTCGGCAGCCGGCTGAGCCAAGCTGGTGTGCAGGGCCAGCAGTTCTTGGGCGTCCTTGATCGACAGCATGGCTTTGGTGGCTTCGGCCGAGTCGTCCAGCGAGGCACGCACGGTTTGCAGGTTCAGCTCGACCAGCTTTTCAACGCTTTCGAAGGCCTTTTGGCTCACTTCCAGCAGGGTTTCGACGTTGGCCTTGCCGGTGGATGCGAATTGGTCAGCAGTGATCATGGTGAGCTCCTGAGAAAGAGAAGAGTAGATGGTCGGTCGAGAAACAAGCTTTGCTGCGGTGCAGCATTTGAGGCAAGTATACGGAGAACGACGTTGAATGCAAGTTCTTTTTGTTGCGATGCAGCAAATTCTATGGCCGATGCGACGGCGGCCGTCGATGCTGCGTTGCACTCGCGCCGCTCCATCCGCGCTTTTCTCTCCACCCCCGTGGCCCAGGAGCAGCTCGAAGCGATCTTGGCGGTGGCTGCACGGGCCCCTTCGGGCACCAACACCCAACCTTGGCGGGTGCATGTCTTGACGGGTGCGAGCCGACAAACGTTGAGCGCGCGTATCTTGGCTGCCTTCAACGATCCGGCCCAAGCGGCCGAGCATGCCGAGGAATACGCCTATTACCCCAGTGAGTGGGTCTCGCCCTACATCGACCGGCGGCGCAAGGTGGGCTTTGATTTGTATGGTTTGCTGGCGATTGCCAAAGGTGACAAAGCTCGCATGCATGCCCAGCATGGGCGCAACTTTGATTTCTTCGGCGCGCCGGTCGGTTTGATCTTCACCATCGACCGGGTGATGCAGCAGGGCAGTTGGTTGGACTACGGCATGTTCTTGCAAAGCGTGATGATTGCGGCGCGGGCTCGGGGCTTGGATACCTGCGCGCAAGCCGCCTTTACGCCGTATCACCGTTTGATCACTGAACATCTCCATCTGCCCGCCAACGAGCAGGTGGTTTGCGGCATGGCCTTGGGCTATGCCGACCCGGCCGCTCCTGAAAACCAGCTCGTGACTGAACGAGCGGCTTTGAGCGACTTTGTCCGATTTCATGGAGACGACGATGAGCATGCTGCGTGATCCCCGTGCCGCCACCCGCCGCCGAGTGCTGGTGACCCGCGCCATCGACCCCGCCGTGATCGAGGTGCTGCGGCCGCACGTCGAGCTGAGCTTGAATCTGGACGACGCGGATTGGTCGCAGCTTGAGTTGATTGAGCGCCTGCAAGGTCATTGGGGCGCTTTGGTCACGGTGGGCGAGCGCATCGACGCGGCTTTGCTCGATGCTTGCCCCGCGTTGCGCGCGGTGTGTTCTTTGGGTGTGGGCGTGAACAACATCGACATTGCGGCTTGTACGGCCCGGGGCGTGGTGGTGACCAACGCGCCCGATGTCCTGACCGAAACCACCGCCGATCTGGGCTTTGCGCTCATGATGGCCGCAGCCCGGCGCGTTGGCGAGTCAGAGCGCTTTTTGCGTCAGGGCGCGTGGACGCGCTGGTCGTGCGACTTCTTTACCGGCATGGAGGTGCATGGCGCGACCTTGGGCATTTTGGGCATGGGCCGGATCGGCCAAGCCGTGGCGCGGCGTGGGGCTTTGGGTTTTGGCATGCCGGTGATCTATCACAACCGCAACCCTTTACCGGCCGAGGTGGCTGAGCCGCTGGGGGCGCGTTGGGTGAGTTTCGACGCGCTGATGCAAGAAGCCGATCACCTCGTGATCGTGCTGCCCTATAGCGCCAACGTGCATCACATCGTCGATGCGCGGGCCCTTGGGCTGATGAAGCCGAGTGCGACGCTCACCAACGTGGGCCGGGCGGCTTGGTCGATGAGCTGGCACTGGCGGAGGCTTTGGGGGCAGGGCGCTTGGCCGCAGCGGCGCTGGATGTGTTCGAGCACGAACCTGCTGTGCCACAGGCCCTGCTTGATCGGCCCAACGCGGTGCTCACGCCCCACATCGGTAGCGCCACGCGCACGACCCGACGCGCCATGGCGCGCCTGGCCGCCGATAACCTTATCGCCCTGGCTGGCGGATCGGACCCCTTGACGGCCGTGAACCCCCAGGTCCTGGGCTGACGTCTTTGCGCGGGCCGGGACGCGGTGTGGCCGCTACCGGACCACGCGGATGCGCCGTGCTGGTGCTCGGGCCGGCCGGCTTCTTCGGGGCTTGGCCCTGAGGATGGCTTTGCGGGCGACGCGCGCCGTGGCTGGCACCTGTGTTGTGGCCACCGCCACCGCCGCCGTTTCGGGCACCACCACCACCACCGGGGGCACCGTTGAGCGTGCGGCGGCCGATTTGGATCGGCTCGGCGCGCTCGCCGCTGGGGATCTCAAACCCCGCCACGGTTTCAGCCGGAATGGTGCGCTTGATGAGCTTTTCGATGTCGGCCAAAAAGCCCATCTCGTCCAAGCACACCATCGAGAGCGCTTCGCCCTGCGCACCCGCACGGCCGGTGCGGCCAATGCGGTGTACGTAGTCTTCGGGCACGTTGGGCAGCTCGAAGTTGATGACGTGCGGCAACTGGTCGATGTCGATGCCACGCGCAGCGATGTCGGTGGCCACCAAGACTTGCAAGTCGCCGGTCTTGAACTCGGCCAAGGCCTTGGTGCGGGCCCCTTGGCTCTTGTTGCCGTGGATGGCCATGGCGCTGATGCCGCTCTTTTCCAAGAACTCGACCAGACGATTCGCGCCGTGCTTCATGCGTGTGAACACCAGCACTTGGTGCCACTGCTGGGTCTTGATCAGGTGGGCCAGCAAGTCTTTCTTGCGTTCGCGGCCGACGTGGATGACGCGCTGAGCGATGGTTTCGGCGGTGGTATTGCGCCGCGCGACTTCAATCACCTGCGGTTTGTTCAGCAGCCTGTCCGCCAGCGTTTTGATTTCATCGCTGAAGGTGGCGCTGAAAAGCAAGCTTTGCTTTTGTTTGGGCAGCATGGCCAGCACGCGCTTGATGTCATGGACGAAGCCCATGTCGAGCATGCGGTCGGCTTCATCCAAGACAAAAAACTGCACTTGGCTCAGGTCGAGCGTGCCTTGGCCGTGGTGGTCGAGCAGGCGGCCCGGTGTGGCCACCAAGATGTCCACGCCCCGGCGCAGACGCTCGACTTGCGGGCCCATGCTCACGCCGCCAAACATCGCCATGCTGGTGAGCTTGAGGTACTTGCCGTAGGTGCGCACGCTTTCTTCGACTTGGGCGGCGAGTTCGCGCGTCGGGGTCAGGATGAGGGCGCGGATCGCTGGGCGGCCGTTCTTGCCCTTGACGGGTTCGCCTGCATCGAGTTTGTGCAGCAGCGGCAGCGTGAAGCCGGCTGTCTTGCCGGTGCCGGTTTGCGCCCCGGCGAGGAGATCACCGCCTGCCAGCACCGCCGGAATGGCTTGTTGCTGAATCGGTGTCGGAATGGTGTAGCCCTCTTCGTGTACGGCACGAAGAATCGGCTGGGCCAAGCCCAGATCGTCAAATGTCATGGATGAAGCCCGTGTTTCGGGCCAGTTCGATTCCGCTGATGCCGATCTTGAGGTCAAGGATCGGTCGATGGGGGAACCAGTGGAGGGATCAACAGGATGTAGAGCGCGCCATTCTAACGGCGAAGCGTGTTGTTGCGCCGGCCGATGGCGGATGCACCATCACCAAGCAAATAGAGCTATTGCGCACAAAATAGGTGCAGTTTTTTGCTGGCGCTCGTACTAATACGCTCTTTTTTGGTGCTTCATCGGTAAACCCTAAAGCAGGCGTGAAGGCGCACCAAGTTGGCACATGAATTGCTTGTTTTTGCGACTTATTGGTGCGTTGCTCTTTACTTTCAGAGGATGTGGATGGAAACGTTGAAACAAGGCTCGGATGCGCTGTTCATCCTGCTGGGGGCGATCATGGTGCTGGCGATGCACGCCGGGTTCGCCTTTTTGGAACTGGGTACGGTGCGCAAGAAAAACCAAGTCAATGCGCTGGTCAAGATCTTGGTGGACTTCTCGGTTTCGACCATCGCTTACTTCTTTGTCGGCTACTCGGTGGCCTACGGTGTGAGCTTCATGACAGGCGCGCAAGAGCTGGCCGCCAAGAACGGCTATGAGCTGGTGAAGTTTTTCTTCCTGCTGACTTTTGCCGCTGCCATTCCCGCCATCATTTCGGGCGGCATTGCCGAGCGGGCACGCTTTGGCCCGCAACTGCTGGCCACGGCGGTGATCGTGGGCGTGATCTATCCGCTCTCGGAAGGCGCGGCTTGGAATCAAGCGTTTGGGATTCAAGCGTGGCTCAAGGCGAGCTTTGGGGCCGAATTCCATGACTTTGCCGGCAGCGTGGTGGTCCATGCCCTGGGTGGCTGGATCGGCCTGGCCGCTGTGCTGCTGCTGGGCGCGCGCAGCAACCGTTATCGCAAGGACGGTGCGATGAGCGCGCATCCGCCTTCGAACATCCCGTTCCTCGCGCTGGGTGCCTGGATCTTGGCGGTGGGCTGGTTTGGTTTCAACGTGATGAGCGCCCAAACCATCGACAAGATTTCGGGGCTGGTGGCGGTGAACTCGCTGATGGCGATGGTGGGCGGCACGTTGGTGGCCGTGCTTATGGGCAAAAACGACCCGGGTTTTGCCTACAACGGCCCCTTGGCCGGTTTGGTGGCGGTGTGCGCGGGCTCGGACCTGATGCACCCAGCGGGTGCCTTGGTGGTGGGCGGCGTGGCGGGTGCGATCTTTGTCAGCCTGTTCACCCTGACACAAAACCGCTGGAAGATCGACGACGTGCTGGGTGTGTGGCCGCTGCACGGTTTGTGCGGTACTTGGGGCGGCATCGCTGCCGGTCTGTTCGGTCAGAAGGCGCTGGGCGGCTTGGGCGGCGTGAGTCTGGGGGCGCAGACCGTGGGCACCTTGATGATCGTGGTGTGGGCACTGGCCGCTGGCTTTCTGGTTTACGGCGCGATCAAGGTCTTCATGGGCTTGCGTCTCAGCCAAGAAGAGGAATACGAAGGGGCTGATCTTTCGATCCACAAGATTGGTGCCACACCCGACCGCGAAGTGAGTTGGTAAAACGGCGTCTCCCCGCCGACAATGCAGCCATGATTCATGGGGCGGGGACATACGGTGAAGACGATTCGTCGGATCGAGCTGTTGCAAAGCATGCCGATCTTTGGGGCCATCCGGGCCGATACCTTGGCGTTCTTGTTGGCGCGTGCGCCCACGCGCTTTTGTCGTCGGGGTGCCTGTTTCTTTCACCAAGGCGATAGCGCGGCCGACACCATGTACGTGCTTGAGCAGGGCCGCGTCACGGTGCGCAAAAGCCTGGATCAACGCGAGATGGTGTTGGTCGAGTTGGGCCAAGGCGATTGCTTTGGCGAGATGGCCTTGCTCAGTCTTTCGACGCGCAGCGCGTCGGTCCAGGCCGAGACCGATTGCGTGGCCATCGAGCTGTCGCTGGCGGATTTGTTTGAACTCTTCGAGCGTGATGCCGAACAGTTCGCCTTGATTCAGATGAATATCGGCCGAGAAGTGGCGCGGCGCTTGCTCATCACGGATGAGTTGCTGCTGCGCGCCACGTTGGGTACGACGACGGGTACGCGCTCAGCGTTGCAGCCAACGGTCATGGATCACCATGCCCGCCAGCATGGCGACGATGAAGTACAGCGCCGAGCTGACTCCCGAGCTCATCGCCACCAAGGCCGGTCCCGGACAGAAACCGCCCAGACCCCACCCTGCGCCGAACAACACACCGCCCAGAATCAGGCGGATGTCGATGGTGCGGTTGGTGGGCAGCTCGATATGCTCTCCCGTCCATGAACGCTCACGGCGTTTGGCGGCAGCAAAGGCAAAGACGCCCACGGCAATCGCGCCGCTCATCACAAAGCCGAGGCTGGGATCCCACGTACCAAAAAGATCGAGAAAATCCTTGATCTTGGTGGGGTCAGTCATGCCGCCGGCAATCAGGCCAAGGCCAAAAATCAGGCCGCTCAGTAAAGCAAAAAGAAGATTCATCGTGATTCCTAGATGGGGTCAGATCAAGTGACGCAGCACGAACACGCTGATCACGCCCGCCGTCATAAAGGCTGCCACATTGGCCAGCGAGCGCACAGAAAAGCGCGACAGGCCACAAACACCGTGACCACTGGTGCAACCGTTGCCCATGCGCACACCCACACCGACCAGCAACCCAGCCGCGATCACCGCGATGGGGCCGACATCGACGTTCACGGCAGGCAGGGGGGCGGCGATGCGCCACAGCCAAGGGGCCAGCATCAGGCCGAGCAGAAAAACCAGCCGAGGCAGTTCGGGCATCAAGGTTCGGCCAGCGATCAGGGCGCGCAGGGGGCTGGCGATGATGCCGGCAATGCCAGCGATGCGGCCATTGCCCAGAAGAAAGATGGCTGAGGCCAAGCCGATCAGCGCTCCGCCCAACAGGGCTTGAACAGGGGTGAAGTGGTCCCAGGCAATCGTGATCATGGTTTTTTGAGGTGCAAGCAAAGACGAAGGCTCGCATTGAGCCACAAAATTTGGCGTCTTTCCTGTCGCTAGGCTTATACCCCCATGGGTTTATGGGTGGTGTCGCTTCAGCATCACGATGAGTTGTGGACCGTCGATCAGCTGGATGTTTCGACCTTGGGCAAAGTCATGCGCTGCGGGCGTGAAGCGCCCCGAGGTCACGACCCAGCCGCCGGTGGCTCCGGTGGCCGCCATCACGCCGTAGAGTTCACGCACCACTTGGACGCCCACTTTGAAGGCCTTCCATTGCTTGCACTGCACCAAAAAAGTCTCGCCATCGCGCTTCAGGCGCAGATCGACGCCGCCATCGGCACCCCCACCGCCGGTTTCGATGACTTTGTAGCCTTGTTGACGAAAGGCTTCGCCCACCAGTTGCTCAAACTCGCGCCAGGTGATGGCTTCGAGCACCCTGGCCGCCTCGTTGCGGGTCACGCTTTGGTCGATGTTGTATGTGACATGGCCATGCAAGCGGCTGCGCTGTCTGTTGCGCCATGCTGAAAGCGCGGCACCACACAGGCCAAGACTCGCAAGCACGATCTGGCCCGCTTGTGCCAGTGGGTGAGCGAGGGTGTGTTTCGGTCCCCAAAGCACTTGCAGGGCCAGTTGGAGGCTGAGATAACTCAGCACCGCCAAACCCAGACCGAGCCACCAAGGGGCTTGGGCGATCAGTCGGATCAAACCGATCAGGAGTTGCCAGAGGAGTCGCAAGGGCGTGGTGAACAACAGGGCCAGCCCCCCGGATTTTTTCTTGTACATCGTCTGAGATTTTCACCCACGCCCGACAATCCGGCCATGAACGAATCCATGCTTCTTGTCGTCTTGCTGCTGACTGTCTTGGCAGCTTTGGGTGCCTTGGCGGTCGGTGTCCTCAACTTGAAGGCGACCCAAGCCTTGGGCGCGCGCGCGGGCGACGAGGCGGCGCTGGACCGGCTGGCCGATGCGCTGGTGGGCTCGTGGCGGACCGATGCGGATCGCTTGGAGCGCGAGCTGCGCAGCGAGATCCAGCTCGCCGCCCGGGGCAATCGACAAGAGTTGGCTGAAGCCTTGGCCCGTTTTGGCACCTTGCAGACCGAGCATGTGCGCGGCCAAGGTGAAGCCACCGACCGACGCCTGAGCGAGATGCGCCAGATGATGGAGCAGCGCTTGGGCGCGGTGCAGCTCAGCGTTGAGCAGCGTTTAGGCCAGTTGCAGCAAAGCGTCGAAGTACGGCTGCGGGCCATGCAGGCCGACAACGAAACCCGCTTGGAGCAGATGCGCGCCACCGTCGATGAAAAGCTCCACGCCACCTTGGAGCAGCGGCTCGGTGAGAGCTTCAAGCACGTGGCCGAACGCTTGGAACAAGTCCACCGGGGCTTGGGCGAGATGCAGGGCTTGGCCCAAGGGGTGGGTGATTTGCGCCGGGTGCTGACCAACGTCAAGGCCCGAGGCGTGTTGGGCGAAGTGCAATTGGGCGCGTTGCTGGAGCAGGTCTTTACCCAAGATCAGTACGCCGTCAACGTCGCCACCGTGCCCGGCAGTGCGAACCGGGTCGAATTTGCCTTGCGTTTGCCGGGACGCGGCGGCGATCAGGATGGCCCCGTGTGGTTGCCGATCGACGCCAAGTTTCCGCGTGAAGACTACGAGCGCCTGATCGACGCCCAAGAGCGTGCCGACCGCGAAGGGGCCGAGTTATCCGCCCGTGCTTTGGAGCAGCGCATTCGCGACGAAGCCCGCACCATCGCCGCCAAGTACATCTCACCGCCACACACCACCGATTTCGGCCTGCTCTTTGTGCCCACGGAGGGGCTTTACGCCGAACTGTTGCGCCGACCGGGTCTGGTGGAAGACCTGCAACGCCAGCACCGCATCATGCTGGCCGGCCCCACCACCTTGTTGGCCTTGCTCAACAGCTTGCAGATGGGCTTTCGCACCTTGGCCCTAGAAAAACGCAGCGCCGAAGTCTGGACCGTGCTTGGTGCGGTCAAGACCGAATTCGGCAAGTTCGGCGACATCTTGGAGAAGACGCGCAAAAAGCTCCAAGAGGCCAGCAACAACATCGAATCGGCTGAAATTCGCACCCGCGCCATGGTCCGCACGCTGCGTGGTGTCGAGGCCCTTCCCGAAGCCGAATCCCAAGCTCTACTACCTCCTACGGCCTGAAATATGCCCCACGCCATCAACTACAACAGCCGCTACAACCGTGCCGTCTGGTTCGAGATTCCGGTGAACGACTTGGACCGCGCCATCGCCTTTTACCGGGCGGTGGTGGGTGGCGCGATCACCAAAGAAAACGATCAGGGCCGCACCTTTGCGGTCTTGGCTGGGCTGGGGGGCAACAGCGGTGTCCTGATGCCGGTGCGCGAAGTCATCGCGGCGGAGGTGGTGCCTCATGCAGTGGGTGTGCTGCTCTACCTCAACGTCGAGGGCCGGTTGCGCGACGCCCTGGCGCAGGTGCGCCGCCTTGGGGCCGAGGTGCTGGAAGACGTCCGTCCGATGGGTGTCCATGGTTTTCGGGCGGTGGTGCGTGACAGCGAAGGCAACCGTATCGCGCTGCACGCGCCGCAGGATCGTTGAGTCACACTTTTGTAACTTTGAGGCGCTCTAATCCGCGCTTTTGTGCGCCCTGCGTGGGCGAGAAATGCCCTGATGAATGTGAATCTGTGGAAGCGATGCGCCTTGGGCGTGGGGTGTTTTCTTGCCTTGGGGTGCGCCCAAGCGCAGGATGCCGCTCACGACACTGAAAACCAGACCGCGCGCTGGCAGATCACCTACAACGGTCAGATGCATCCGAGCTTTGGCGCGGCCTATACCGGCCCGAACAGCCTTGTTCCCGGACATGAACGCATGTACACCCTCTCGGCCACGGCGTTTCTGGGCTGGCGGCCGTGGCAGGGGGGCGAGTTGTATTTCAACCCCGAGATGGCTGAGGGCGTGCCGTTTTCGACCAACTTGGTGGGCTTGGGCGGCTTCACCAACGGTGAGATCACCCGGGCCGCAGGCGAAGCGCCGGTGTTCTATCGCCAGCGGCTTTTCTTGCGCCAAACCTGGAACCAAGGGGGTGGCACCGAAGCGGTCGAGTCAGCCTTGAACCAGATGGCCGGCACGGTGGATAAAAACCGCTGGGTGCTGACGCTGGGTAACTTCTCGACGCTGGACGTGTTTGATCCGAACACCTATGCCAAAGACCCGCGCACCCAGTTCATGAATTGGGGCAACTGGACCTACGCAGCCTACGACTACGCAGCCGATGCGCGCGGTTTCGGCTGGGGCTTTGCCGCCGAGTGGTATCACGATGATTGGGTGCTGCGCTTTGGGCGCATGTCCGGGCCAAAGGCGCCCAACCTGCTTGAGGTCGATCTGGCCTTGGCACGCCATTTTGGCGATCAGGTGGAAGTGGAGCACGCGCACACCTTGGGCGGTCAGCCCGGCAAGGTGCGCCTACTGGGTTGGCGCAATCGGGCGCAGTTGGCCAACTTTGACGACGCTTTGGCGTGGCTTCAGGCCCACCCGGGCCACTACACCGACCCAACAGCGCTGTTTCAGGTGCGCGCGGGTGACCAATGGAAATACGGCGTGGGCCTCAACCTAGAGCAAGCGCTTAGCGCCCACACGGGCCTGTTTCTGCGCCTGATGCAAGCCGATGGCCATACCGAAACCCATGCCTTCACCGAGGTAGACGGCTCCTTCTCGTCCGGGCTGTTGATCAAGGGTGCGGCTTGGGGCCGTGAGCAAGACAGCGTGGGCGTGTCCTTGATGGCCAACACCTTGTCCGATGCGCGCCGGCACTTCTTGGAAGCCGGTGGCACCTCGTTTTTCATCGGTGATGGCGCGTTGCGCTACCGCCCCGAAACGATCTTCGAGGGCTACTACAGCTGGGAAGCCTTGAAGCGCCTCTGGCTGAGCTTGGACGTGCAGCACATCCAGAACCCCGCCTACAACGCCGACCGAGGCCCGATGACGGTCTACGCCTTGCGGATTCATACCGAGCGCTAAGAGTCTCTGACCCTGCGTGAACGTAGGGTATGCTTTCCCCCATAAGATAGTAATTGATTACTATTTTTGAGGTGATTTTTGAGCGACAACCCGAAATATCTGCCGGCCGATGAGCGTCGGGCCGTGACGGTGGAAGCGGTGGTGGATTTGGCGGGTCAGCAAAATCCGAGCGACATCACCACTGCCGCCATTGCCAAGCACATGCACTTGACCCAAGGCGCGCTGTTTCGTCATTTCCCCAGCAAAGACGCGATCTGGGAGGCGGTGATGGGCTGGGTGGCGGAGCGGCTGCTCTCGCGTATCGACCGTGCAGCGGAGGGCCTCGATGGAACGCCCTTGGAGGCGATGCGTGCCATGTTCATGAGCCATGTTGATTTCGTGATCGAGCACCCCGGTGTGCCACGGATGATGTTCGGTGAATTGCAACGCACCGAATCGACCCCGGCCAAACGCATGGCTCAGACCCTGATCCAACGTTATGCCGAGCGCATTTGTCAGCGCATTGAGCAGGGCAAGGCCAACGGTGACATCACCCCCGACGTGGTGACCCAAGCCGCCGCGATGCTCTTTATTGGCACGGTGCAGGGTTTGGTGATGCAGTCGCTGCTCTCGGGTGATATCGGGCGCATGCGCACGCAGGCACCGGCCGTTTTTGACATCTACGTGCGTGGCATGAAAGGTTCTCGATGACATCGTGGATAAAGTTGTGGCTCACAACACAGGGCCGCACCTTGGCGCTGATCGCGGTTTTGCTGCCGTTGCTGGGACTCTTTGCGTGGGTCGCTTTGCGTGCGGGGCCGCTTGCTCCGGTACCAGTGCAGGTGGCGCGGGTGGAGGTTGAAGCGCTCACGCCGGCGTTGTTTGGGTTGGGTCTGGTCGAGGCATCTGCCACCCACCGCATCGGTTCGACCTCCGCAGGGCGCATCCTGCGGTTGCACGTTCAGCCCGGGGATCATGTCAAAGCGGGACAGGTGCTTGGTGAGCTGGATTCGGTCGATCTAGACGACAAGATCCAAGCCCAAGATGCGGCCATGAAACGCACCGAAGCCAGTGTGCAAGCCGCTCAGGCCCAGCTCCAAGAACTGAGTGCCCGGCAGGTCTTTGCTGATGCTCAAGTGCAGCGCTATGAGGCGCTGTTGAGCGCCCAGTCCATCACCGCTGAGGCGATGGCGATCAAACAGCAAGAACGGGTGCTGGCGCAAGCTGGGGTATCAACGGCGCGGGCGAATTTGGAGGCTATCCGTCAAGAGGGCCTGCGTCTCAAGGCCGACCGGGAAGGACTGCTGCGCCAGCGGGCTAATCTGCGTTTGGTGTCACCCATCGACGGTCTGGTCACCCGGCGTGATGTCGATCCAGGCACCACGGTCGTGGCGGGTCAGTCGGTGGTGGAGGTGGTGGATCCCCACAGCGTTTGGTTGCATGCACGTTTTGATCAGCAGCGGGCTGTGGGTTTGCAACCGGGCTTGGCGGTCAAGATCGTGCTGCGCTCCCAAGGGCGCGAGGCGATGAACGGCCACATCGTCCGTATCGAACCCCACGCCGATGCTGTGACCGAAGAAGTGCTGGCCAAGGTGATCTTCGATCAGCTGCCGGATCCTTTACCCCCCTTGGGTGAGAGTGCTGAGATCACCGTGGCTTTGGCCGTCCAACCGAAGCGGCCTGTGATTTCGAATGCCAGCGTGCAGCGCGTTGAGGGACAGTTGGGTGTTTGGCAGGTGGAGGAGGCATCAGGCCTGCGCTTTGTACCGATTCGCATGGGAGCGACCGATCTGGAAGGCCGTGTTCAGGTGCTGGCGGGTTTGCAGGGGGGTGAAAACGTGGTGACCCACAGTCATAAGGCCTTGGACGCCCGCAGTCGCATCAAGGTGGTGGAGCGGGTGTTGCCATGATCAGTCTTGCGGGACGCGATATCTTGCATGGCTGGGGCAAGTTCCTCTTTACCGGCGTTGGCCTCGGGCTCTTGATCGGTGTGACGTTGACCATGGCCGGGGTGTACCGGGGCATGGTCGATGATGCCCAAGCGTTGTTGAACAACAGCGGTGCCGATCTTTGGGTGGTGCAGCAAGATACCCAAGGGCCGTATGCAGAGGCTTCCAGTTTGCATGACAGCACTTGGCAGCATCTGCGCGGTATGGACGGTGTGGTTCGTGCCGCCAACGTCACGTACTTGACGATGCAAGTGCGCCCCACCGCATCGGTATCCGCAGCGCACGCCAAGGATGTGCGGGCGATGGTGGTGGGTGTCAGCCCGGATGGCCCCGGTTATCCCGGCCAGCCACCTTACTTGGTCGCTGGCCGGCACATCACCCGCAGCCACTACGAAGCGGTGGCAGACGTGGCCAGCGGTTTGGCCTTGGGCGAGTCGATCCACATTCGGCGTCAGGTCTACACCGTGGTTGGCTTGACGCGCCGCATGGTTTCGTCGGGCGGTGACCCGATGGTGTTTATTCCCCTGAAGGACGCGCAGGAAGCCCAGTTCCTTAAAGACAACGAGGCCATCGTGCAGCAGCGCGCGCGCACCAAGCAAAACCCGGCCTTGAACCGGCCCGGTTTGCCAGGGGTGTTTGATGCGGTGTTGGCGTCTCAAAACAGCAACCCCTTTGTGAACGCGGTGTTGGTCCAGATCCAGCCCGGGGTTGATCCTGAGGCGGTCGCCGCACCGATTCGGCGTTGGCTGCACTTATCGGTGTACACCCGCGCGCAGATGGAAGACATCTTGGTGGCGAAGTTGATTGCGACCTCAGCGCGCCAGATCGGCATGTTTTTGGTGATTTTGGCCATCGTCAGCGCCGCCATTGTGGCTTTCATCATCTACACCTTGACGATGGGCAAGATCCGCGAGATCGCTGTGCTCAAGCTCATTGGCACCAAGAATCGCACCATTGCCGCCATGATCGTGCAGCAAGCCCTTGCGCTGGGTTTGATCGGTTTTGTGGTGGGCAAGACCGCTGCCACCTTTTGGGCACCGGCTTTTCCGAAATATGTGCTGCTTGAGCCGGGTGATGCGCTGCGGGGCTTGGCGGCGGTGCTTTTGATTTGCGTGTTGGCCAGTGTGTTGGCGATTCGCGCGGCCCTGAAGGTCGATCCTGCGGAGGCTATCGGTGGATAACGGCATTCATATCGAGGGCCTGACCAAGCGTTATGGTCAAGGCCAAACGGCGGTGGATGCGCTCAAGGGCGTGGATATGGCTGTGGCTCCGGGGGAAGTGGTGGGCTTGATCGGTCCTTCCGGTTCCGGGAAATCGACGCTGCTCAAGTGTCTCGGAGCGGTGATTGAACCCACGGCCGGACGCATGAGCTTAGGCGGGGCGGTGATCTATGAGCAAGGCTGGAAAACCTCGGATCTGCGCGCTTTGCGCCGCGACAAGATTGGGTTCGTTTTTCAGGCCCCCTACTTGATCCCCTTTTTAGATGTGACGGACAACGTGGCGCTCTTGCCCATGCTGGCTGGCCGGCCCAATGCCGAGGCCAGGCGTCAGGCGCGTGATTTGTTGGACGCTTTGGATGTGGGCCACCGCGCCCGTGCCATGCCTTCGCAACTCTCTGGTGGCGAACAGCAGCGGGTGGCGATTGCTCGCGCCCTGATCAACCGCCCGCCGGTGATCTTGGCCGATGAGCCCACCGCACCACTCGACAGCGAACGGGCACTGGCCGTGATCCGTCTCTTGAATCAAATGGCGCAGCAATTCGAAACCGCCATCATCGTGGTGACCCACGACGAAAAAATCATCCCGACCTTCAAGCGGATTTATCACATCCGTGATGGTCGGACCGAAGAAGAAACAGGCCAAGGACTCTATCCATGACCATTTCCAAGACCCCCCATCGAGCTTTCTTTGCGGCATGGCAACCCCTGATGGGCGCCGGCGTTCTGAGTGTTTTGCTCAGCAGCAGCTGTGCAGTTTGGTCCAAAGAGCCTGAGCCCCAACAGCTCTCGCCGTCACCGTCGCCATCACCGCTGGCGCTGCGCGGCATCATGCAAGCGTTGGGGCAGCATATGCAGACGTTGGCAGGAGCCATCGCTCAAGAAGATTGGGCGCTCGTGGCTCGCACGGCCCCCAAGGTGGCTGAACACCAAGAGCCTCCGGCGCTCGAAAAAATTCGCATCCTGAGTTTTATCGGCACCGATATCAGCAAGTTCAAAGCGCACGACGAAACCACCCACCACGCCGCCCACAGCATGATCGAGGCGGCTGAGCGCCAAGATGGTGCGGCCGTGATCCGGGCCTTTGCTGACTTGCAGACCGGCTGCTTGGGTTGCCACCAAGCCTTCCGGCCGGCCTTCAAGGCCCATTTCTACGGCCCATCAGCCCGGCAGTGAGCCACTGAGCCATCCATGAGTCACCCCCGCGCCAGCGGATTCGGTGTGGGCTCGGCGATCTTGTGCAGCACGTTGCGGTCGGTGTGGTGAAAGGGTTCATCCCGGCCTTGGATCTGCATCACGGTGTCTTGTTCATACGACCATGTGCCGTCTTCGGGGTGCAGGGTCACCGTGATGCGGAACTCGGTGGTTTTGAAGGCGTGGTGCAAGAAGGGGCTTGAGCAGATGCCGAAGGTGTCAAGACCTTGGGTGGCGAGCAGCTCGAAGGTGGTGGCGTCGGCGGTGGTCTGGCCCGATGCGAGGGCCACCAAGCCGCGCGGGATGCTGAGCGTGTGGATCACGCTGCCGGTGGCGGGCTCCCACAACCAGTAGCCGACTTGCTCGTGATAGGTCTTGCGCTGATCGGGCTTGGTGATGTGGGTGTGATAGCGCAGACCGTAGAGCAATTGCGGGCCGTTGGTCTGCGGATCAATCGGTTGCAGCTCGATGCGTTCCACATACGCCTGCTTTTTGGGGCCTTCGGCCTTCGGTTTGACATCAAGCCCTCGGGTGCCTTGCCAGATGCCGGCCATGCCGCGCAGCGGGCCAAGGTGGGCCAAGGTGTCGGTGTCGATCGGGTAGGGCTCGGTGTAGATGTCTTGGGTGTCATTCATGGTGCCATCCTAAGCTGCACAATCACGCCCCATGCAAATCGGAACCCTTCCTCGTTGTTTTGCCTTGGTGCCTTGTGCGGGCGTGGGCAGCCGTGCCGGTGTGGGCGGCCCCAAGCAATATCACCCGGTGGCGGGTCGCCCCGTGGTGGCGCATACCTTGGCCGCCTTGGCTCAAGTCAGCCGCTTGGACGCCACCTTGGTGGTGCTTTCGCCCGAAGACCGCCATTTCGAAGCGGTGGTGCCGGGCTTTGAGGGCGAGCGCGGCTGGGTGGCGCGCTGCGGTGGTGCTACCCGGGCCGAGAGCGTCGCAGCGGGCTTGCAAGCCTTGCTGGAGCGCGGCGCGCAGCCGCACGACTGGGTGCTGGTGCATGACGCTGCCCGCTGTCTGATCCAGCCGGGTTGGGTGGACCGACTGCTCGACGCCTGTGCCGACGACGAAGTGGGCGGCTTGCTGGCGCTGCCGCTGGCCGACACGCTCAAAGAAGAGGTTGGCTCAGCCGACCTCACCAGCCCGGGGCCTCGCGTGGCCCGAACCATCGACCGCAGCGGCAAATGGGCCGCGCAGACGCCGCAAATGTTCCGCCTCGGCCTGTTGCGCCCAGCCCTGCTGCACGCCCAAGCGGGTGGATTCCCCGTGACCGACGAGTCAAGCGCCATCGAAGCCCTGGGCCACGCCCCGCGCTTGGTGCGCGGCGACGCCTTCAACTTCAAAGTCACTTGGCCCGAAGACTTTGCTTTGGCCGAGCGGTTGCTGGGGGGACGATGAATCGCCCGGCCATCGAACAGCTTGTGCATGAGCGGGTGCCGGATCTGTGGGCGCTCTACGCTTTTGGCAGTCGGGTGCAAGGCACGGCCGGGCCTGAAAGTGATTTGGATTTGGCCGTGTTGGTGGCGGGCTATGCCGAGCCGCTGGGGCTTTGGGAGCTTGCTGGCGATCTTGCCGACGTGGCCGGTTGTCCGGTCGATTTGCTGGATCTGCGCGCCGCTTCAACGGTCATGCAGTACCAAATCATCACACTGGGGCAGCGTTGGTGGGCCAAGGATGTGCAGGCCGGGATCTTTGAAGCCTTCATCCTGAGCGAGAAAACGGCGCTCGATACGGCCAGGGTGGGCTTGTTGGATGACATCGCCAAGGAGGGCGTGATTCATGGTCGATGACGTTTTGCTCAACAAGGCCGCCACCATTGAGCGCTGCGTTCGCCGTGTCCATGAAGAGTACGACCGTGACCCTGCGGGTTTCGCCACCGATTTCACCCGCCAAGACGCGGCGATTTTGAACATCCAACGGGCTTGCGAGGCCGCGTTGGACATGGGCCAGCACCTTGTACGGCGTGATCGCCTTGGTGTGCCCCAGAGTGCGCGCGATGTGTTTACCTTGCTTGCTCAGTCCGGGCGGATCGAGCCGGATCTGGCCGAGAGCCTGAAGCGCATGGTGGGGTTTCGCAACATCGCTGTGCATGACTACCAAGCGCTGCAATTGCCCATCACGGTGAAGATCATCACCGTGCATTTGGACGAGTTCCTGCGCTACAGCAAGACCTTGCTGCAAGCGGGCTGATCACGCCAAGGAGGTGTCTACCCCCTCCCGCCTCACATCCCGGCGTAATTCGGCCCGCCGCCGCCTTCGGGGGTGACCCAGACGATGTTTTGGCTGGGGTCTTTGATGTCGCAGGTTTTGCAGTGCACGCAGTTTTGGGCGTTGATCTGCAAGCGGTCGCTGCCGTCAGCGGCTTGGACAAATTCATAGACCCCGGCGGGGCAATAGCGTTGTTCGGGGCCGGCGAAACGGGCCAAGTTGAGCGCCACTGGCACCGCAGCGTCCTTCAAGGTCAGGTGTGCGGGCTGGTTTTCTTCGTGGTTGGTGTTGCTGAGAAACACCGAAGAGAGGCGGTCAAAGGTCAGCTGACCGTCCGGTTTGGGGTAGTCGATCTTTGGGCACTGATCAGATGGCAAGAGGTAGGTGTGATCGGCAGCCGTGCGGTGCAGGGTCCACGGCGGGGCTTTGAAGCCGATCTTGGGCAAGAGCCACTGCTCAATCCCCGTCATGAGCGCGCCCACGGCTTGGCCCTTCTTGAACCACTGCTTGAAGTTCTTCGAAGCTTGCAGTTCGGTGTAGAGCCAGCTTTGCTCGAACGCCTTCGGGTAGGCCTCCAGCTCGTCTTGAAAGCGGCCGGCGGCCAGCGCTTCGACGGCGGCATCAGCGCAAAGCATGCCGGTCTTGATGGCGGCGTGGGTGCCCTTGATGCGGCTGGCGTTCAAGTAGCCGGCTTCGCAGCCGATCAGCGCGCCGCCCGGGAAGACGGTTTTGGGCAAGCTCAGGATGCCGCCGGCCGTGATGACGCGCGCACCGTAGGCGACGCGTTGGCCGCCTTCAAACCAAGTGCGGATCTTGGGGTGCGTCTTGAAGCGCTGGAACTCTTCAAACGGCGAGAGCCACGGGTTTTTGTAGTCGAGCCCGACCACAAAGCCGACCGCCACCTTGTTGTCTTCGGCGTGATAGAGGAACGAGCCCCCATAGGTGTTGCCATCCAGCGGCCAGCCGGCGCTATGCACCACCAAGCCCGGGTGATGTTTGCTCGGGTCGATGTCCCAAACTTCCTTGATACCGATGCCGTAGCTTTGCGGGTCTTTGCCGGCGTCAAGGTTGAAGCGGGCGATGACTTGCTTGCCCAAGTGCCCACGAGCGCCTTCGGCAAAGACGGTGTACTTGGCGTGCAGTTCCATGCCGAGCTGGAAGTTGTCGGTCGGCTCGCCGTTCTTGCCCAAGCCCATGTTGCCGGTGGCCACGCCCTTGACGCGCCCTTGTGCGTCGTAGAGCACTTCAGCGGCAGCAAAGCCGGGGAAAATCTCGACGCCCAAACCTTCAGCTTGCTCGGCCAACCAGCGGGTCAGGGTACCGATGCTGAGGATGGTGTTGCCGTCGTTGTGAAAGCAGTCGGGCAGGAAGAAATCCGGCGTTTGGCGGGCGTCGGTTGCGGTGAGGAACAGGAAGCGATCTTCGGTGACCGGCTGGCCGATGGGGCAGCCGCGCTCTTGCCAGTCGGGGAAGAGTTCCTGCAACGCCCGTGGATCCATGATCGCGCCCGAGAGGATGTGCGCCCCCGGCTCGGAGCCTTTCTCCAACACCACGACCGAGACCTCTTGGCCTTTCTCGGCGGCTTTTTGCTTGAGGCGAATCGCACACGACAGGCCTGCGGGCCCACCGCCAACGATCACCACGTCGTAGTCCATCGATTCGCGCGGGCCAAATTGGGCGATCAGGTCGGCAGCCGTCATGTTGTTGTTCCTCATGCACTTCGGGGTCGGGGAGGGTGCCGATTCTAAAGGAGCCCTCCAAGGGGCTTCCTAGGGTCAAGCAGGGGGTGCATGCTATCGTCCAAGACCAGCCATTCCAAGAGATTCCGAGAGGTACAGAGCATGAGTTACAGCATTGATTTGGCCGGCCGCGTGGCCCTTGTGACTGGCGCTTCGAGCGGCCTAGGCACCCAGTTCGCGTGGGCGCTGAGCCGCGCTGGCGCTGCGGTGGTTTTGGCCGGTCGGCGGCCTGAGCGGCTGAAGGATTTGCGCGCCGCCATCGAAGGCGAAGGCGGCAGCGCGCACGTCGTGACGCTGGATGTGACCGACATCGCCAGCATCAAAGCCGGCGTGGCGCACGCCGAAACCGAAGTGGGCACGCTCGACATCTTGGTCAACAACTCGGGCGTGAGCACGCGCCAGAAGTTGCTTGATGTGACGCCGGACGATTACGACGAACTGTTTGACATCAACGTGCGCGGTGCGTTCTTTGTCGCCCAAGAAGTGGGCCGGCGCATGGTGGCGCGCTCACGGGGTGCGGCACCGGGCACCTTCACCGGCGGGCGCATCGTCAACGTGGCCTCCACGGCGGGCCTGCGGGCTTTGAGCCAGATCGGCGTGTATGCCATGGGCAAGGCGGCGGTGATTCACATGACACGTGCCATGGCGCTGGAGTGGGGCAAGTTCGGTATCAACGTCAACGCCCTGTGCCCGGGCTATGTCGAGACCGATCTGAACGCCGCCTTTTGGGACACCGAAGCCGGCCAAAAAGTGGTGCAGAGCTTGCCGCGCAAGCGCTTGGGCCAACCGCACGATCTGGATTTGGCGCTGCTGACGCTGTGTGCCAACGAGAGTAGCTTCATCAACGGCACGATCTTGCAGGTGGACGACGGCCATGGCCTCTGATTTGCGTTTTGAGCTGCCGCCCGATCTGACGCCGTGTTTCGAGATGGTCATACCGATTCGCTGGGGCGATATGGATGCCTTCGGGCACGTCAACAACACGGTGTATTTCCGCTATCTCGAAACGTTGCGCATCGAATGGCTGCGTTCGCTCGAAGGTGCGGAGCCCTTGGGGGCGGAAGGCACCGGGCCGGTGATCGTCAATGCCTTTTGCAACTTCTATCGCCAGCTCACCTTTCCGGGCGACATCTTGGCCAAGCAGTACTTGGGCGCAGTGGGGCGCAGCAGCGTGGACATTTACGCCACCTTGGAGCGTGTCGATGAGCCCGGTGTGATCGCGGCGGCCGGGGGTGCCAAGACGGTTTGGGTGAACTACGCCCAGCAGAAATCGCAACCTTTGCCCGAGCGGCTCAAGCGGGCTGCAACGCCGCCCGTACAATCCGGCCCGCTTTTGCCCCCTTAACCTGCGTGGTATCCATGTCGTCCATGTCTGATCGTCTTGCCGTTTTGCCGCAATACCTCCTGCCCAAGCAGGCCCTGACGTCGTTTGCAGGCTGGGTGGCAAGCAAGGAGCGCGGGGCGCTGACCACGGCGATCATTCGGCGCTTTGTGCGGCGTTACCACGTGAACATGGCCGAGGCTGCCAACCCGGACATCGCCAGCTACGCCACCTTCAACGACTTCTTCACCCGCGCCCTCAAGCCGGGTGCGCGGCCGCTGGCTGAGGCCCGCTTGATTTGCCCGGTGGACGGGGCGATCAGTCAGTTTGGATTGGTTGAGCAAGATCAGATCTTCCAAGCCAAGGGCCATCGCTACAGCACCACCGCCTTGGTGGGCGGGGATGCAGCCTTGGCTGCCAAGTTTCAAGACGGTGCCTTTGCCACGCTCTACTTGAGCCCCCGCGACTACCACCGCATCCACATGCCGTGCGCTGGGCGACTGCTGAGCATGGTGTATGTGCCGGGCGAGCTGTTTTCGGTCAATCCGACCACTGCGCGTGGGGTGCCGGGGCTGTTTGCGCGCAACGAGCGCGTGGTTTGCGTTTTTGAAGGTGTGGATGGACCCTTCGTGCTGGTGCTGGTGGGGGCCACCATCGTGGGCAGCATGGCCACGGTTTGGCACGGTCAAGTCAACCCGCCGCGCCCGGGCGAGATCCGCCGTTGGGACTACGCCGATCAAGACATTCGCTTGGCCCAAGGCCAAGAGATGGGGCGCTTCTTGCTCGGCTCCACCGTGGTGATGCTGTTCCCCAAAGCGCCCAAGCCGGTGCGTTTCAACGCTGCTTGGGTGGCGACGCTGCCCATCCGCTTGGGTGAAGCGATGGGCGAATAAGCCCTGGCCCCATCCCAGCCCGCCATGTTGTTGCTCGCCCCGATGGAGGGGCTGCTGGATTTTTCGCTGCGTGACATCCTGACCCGTGCTGGCGGCATTGATCGCTGCGTGTCGGAGTTCGTGCGTGTTACCAACACCTTGCTGCCGGAGCGGGTGTTCTACCGCATCGCGCCAGAGTTGCTCCACGGCGGTTGTACGCCCGCTGGCGTGCCGGTGCGGGTGCAACTGCTGGGCTGTGATGCCGTGTGTTTGGCCGAAAACGCTGGGCGCTTGGCCAGCTTGGGCCCTGCGGGCATTGATCTGAACTTTGGCTGCCCAGCCAAGGTGGTCAATCGCCACGGCGGTGGGGCGGCGTTGTTGGAAACGCCCGAGCGCATCGCCCAGATCGTCGAAGCCGTGCGCCGCGCTGTGCCCGCCGAGATGCCGGTCTCGGCCAAGATGCGTTTGGGCATGCGTGATACCGATTTGGCGGTGACGTGCGCCCAAGCCATCGAGGCCAGCGGGGCGTGTGAGTTGGTGGTGCATGGCCGCACTCAAATCCAAGGCTACAAACCTCCGGCCTATTGGGATGAGATTGGCCGGGTGCGTGCATCGGTGTCGATCCCGGTGATCGCCAACGGTGAAATCTGGTCGGTGGCCGATGCCCAGCGCTGCCGGATGGAGTCCGGCTGCATGGATTTGATGTTGGGGCGCGGCATGGTGGCTGATCCGGGCTTGGCGCGGGCGATCCGGTCGAATCCATGGGAGGATCAACCCCCGTTGAGTTGGTTGGCGGTGCAACCGCTGCTGTATGCCTTTTGGGGGCTGACCGAGCGGCTTTTTGAGCCGCGTCACCGGGCGGGGCGCATCAAGCAGTGGTTGCACATGATGGGCCGGCGGCATCCTGAGGCTGCGGCGTTGCACGCCGAGCTGCGTACTGAAAACGATCCCGTGATGATTGAAGCACGGCTCTTTGGGCTGCGATCTGCGCTATGTTCTTATGGCTGATTCGTCTTACAGCTTGGTGGCCGCCGGTGTATGCGGCCCATCGGGCGGTGACTTTGTCGCTTTTTATCTTGATCACGCTTTGGTGGGCGGTGATCTACCAAGTCGAGCGCGAGGATCAAGAAGCCTTGCATCAGGCCGAAATCAATATCACCAATTTGAATCGGGCCTTTGCTGAGCACTCAGCAAAAACCATCCAAGGCGCTGATCAGGCAGCGCGTTTTGTGCGGGCGGAATATCTGGACAAAGGCCCCCGCCTCGATCTTTTAGGCTATCTACGCGACAAAGAAATGGTCGATGCTGACTATCAACTGCTCAGCGTTATCGACGCCCAAGGCTTGGTCGCACATTCTTCGCAGCCCTTTCAGCATGTTGATCTGCGCGACCGGGAGCATTTCAAGGTTCACGCCGACAGCAGCGAAGATCGTTTGTTCATCAGCAAGCCGGTGTTGGGCCGGGTGTCGGGCAAGTGGTCGATCCAAGTGACTCGCCGTGTCACCCAGCCGCATACGGGTGCTTTTGGCGGGGTGGTGGTCGTTTCGCTCTCCCCCGACTATTTCACCCGGTTTTACCAAGGCGTCGATCTGGGTAAAAACGGCGTGATCGCGATGCTGGGCTATGACGGTGTGATCCGGGCCCGTGCGACCCGCGATGACCATGGGGGTGGCCAAGACATCACGTCGTCGGCGCTGTTCAGAGATGCGGTGGTGAGCGCCCCATTCAGTGGGGTGTTGCAGGGCGTCAGTCCGATTGATGGTGTGGCGCGCCTCTGGTCGTTCCAGCGCCTCGATGCCTATCGACTGGTGGTCTTGACGGGCATGTCGGTGGTCGATATTCGGGCCGAAAGCGGGGCGCGAGCCCGGGTTTATTACGCTGTGGCGAGTTTGGTCTCGGTGGTGGTGGTGGCGTTTTTGGTGGGTCTTGTTCGCAGCACCCGCCACCAGCAAGCCATGTGGGAGCAACTGCGCCAGAGTCAACAGCAGGCCCACGCGGCCAGCGAGATGAAGACCCGTCTCCTGGCCAATGTGTCGCACGAGTTACGCACACCGCTCAACGGCATTCTTGGCTATGCCGAGTTGATTCGGGACGGCACCTCGGCGGCCGAAACCCAGGAGTTTTCGCAGATCATTTTCGATAGCGCCCAGCACTTAGGACGGCTGGTGAACGGGCTGCTTGATCTGGCGCGCATCGAGTCGGGCCGGATGGTTTTGTGCATGGAGGAGGTGGATGTGTTGGCGCTGGTGCGGCATATCCACAGCGCGCATACGCTTCAAGCGGCTGCACAGCGCGTGGTCTTGAGGCTGGACTTACCGCCTGATGGCGCTGGCGTGTTGTGGCAGCTGCGCACGGATCGCACGCGGGTACTGCAAATCTTGAGCAACGTGCTCAACAATGCGCTGAAATTCACGCATACCGGCATGATTACCTTGTCGATGCGTCGCCAGGACCAGCGTTGTGTTGTATTGCGTGTCCAAGACAGCGGGATAGGTATGTCACAGCAACGTCTGTCGCAGGTCTTTACACGTTTTCATGCCATGAGCAGCGATCCTCACGAACCGACCCACCCCCATCAAGGTGCGGGGCTTGGGTTGCCGCTGGCCAAGGAGCTGGCTGGGTTGCTTCACTCGACATTGACCCTTGAATCAGAACTGGGTCGCGGTACGGTGGTGACGCTCTACCTTGCCGATATGCGCTCGGCCACTGTGGGGGTTGACCCCACTTTGACAACAACATCGACGGGTTCTGCATGACGACGACGACAACTTCAAAACGTGCGCTGGTGGTGGATGACAACTTGCTCAACAGCCGATTGGTGTCGCTTTTTTTGCACCGCTTGCACTGGGATACCCAAGTCGTGGATAGCGGGGAAGAGGCGCTGAAAGTGCTGCGGCATGCGACCGACCCAGCCCCTGATCTTGTGCTGCTGGATCTGCGTATGCCCGGCTTGGGTGGCGAGGCGGTGTGCCGCTTGATCCGCGAAGACATGGGCCTGAAGAGCCTGCCGGTGGTGGCCTACACCGCGCACAGCATGCCCGAAGAGCGCGCGCGCATGCTGGCGATGGGCTTCAATGGGCTGCTGGTCAAGCCGATCTCGTTCAACGATGTCTGCTTGCTCAGCAACGAGTTTTCACCGCCCGAGCCACCGATGCTGCCGGGTGGCACGAACCCTCAGTGATGCAGCCAGAGGACCAAAGCTTCGTGACTGATCAAGGCGACTTGATCGGTGCCGGAGGTGGTATCCAGCCAGACCGTTTCCAGCTCTGGAAAGGCGAGGTCGTAATGGGGGCGCTCGTTGCCAATCTCTAGCACCAGCACGGCCTCCTCACTCATCACGCCCAAGACATCACGCAGCAAGTTGCGGATGAAGTCCATGCCATCACTGCCGCCTTCAAGCGCCATGCGCGGCTCAGCCAAGTATTCGGCCGGCAGCCGTGCCATGGAGCTGCTGTTGACGTAGGGCGGATTGCACAGGATCAGGTCATAGGGGCCGCGTACCTGCGTCAAGCCATTGCTTTCGATCAGCGTGATGCGTTGCGACAAGCCGTGACGTTGTACGTTGATGCGCGCCACGTCGAGGGCGTCACGGGAGAGATCCGCCGCATCGACCACCACTTCGGGCCAAACCATCGCGGCCAGCACCGCCAAGCTGCCGTTGCCCGTACACAAATCGAGCACGTGGCGGGTTTGCTCGGTGAGCCAAGCGTCGATGCTGCCGTAGGCAATCAATTCAGCGATGAAAGAGCGCGGAATGATGACGCGCTCATCCACATAGAACGCCACACCCTGCAACCAGGCTTCACGCGTGAGGTAGGCCGCCGGGATACGTCGGCTGATGCGCTCACTGATGACTTGGCGCACATGGATGGCTTGCTCAGGGGCCACCACCATTTGCGCGACTTGATCCAGTTCGTTGACAGGTTTGTTGAGCGCCCACAGCGTCAGCCAAGCCGCTTCGTCAAAAGCGTTGGTGGTGCCGTGCCCGAACGACACCCCGGCACTGTGCAGACGTGAGGCCATGGCATCGACCAGCGCCATCACGGTGATGGGTGCGGCCGCAGCGGCTGTGGCTGTTGTGGCCGATGGCATCGACATCGACATGGGCATCCCATCGGTCGGAGTTGCCTCCGCCTCGGGGTGTGCTTTTCCATGGGGCACGATTTGGGTGAGATCGGCTGTGCTGCGCCAGCGCATCAAGGCGTCACGACTGACCAAGACCACCTGATCAAAGCCCGCGTGGGTGTGTAGCCAAACGCCCTTGAGATTGGGGAAGGCCGCTTCAAAGGCCGAGCGGGCATGACCAATTTCTAAGACCAAGCCGCCTTGCGCTGAGAGCACTTCGAGGCCATGGCGCAGCAGTTCGCGGATGAAATCCATCCCGTCTGCACCGCCGTGCAAGGCTTGGGGGGGCTCGACGCGCAACTCGTTGGGCAGTTCGCTGTACTCGGCGCTGCTGAAGTGCGGCGGGTTGCACAGGATCAGATCGTAGGGGCCACGCACATGGGCGAGGACATCGCTTTTGATCAAGGTGATGCGGTCGGATTGACCATGGCGCTGCACATTCATGCGCGCCACTTCCAAGGCGTCGTGCGAGATGTCGGCCGCGTCAATCTGTACGTGGTGCCACATCAAGGCGGCCAGCACGGCCAAACTGCCATTGCCGGTGCCCAGATCCAGCACGCGCTGGCTGCGTTCATGCAACCAAGTGTCGAGTGCGCCCGAGACGATCAGCTCACCGATCAGTGAGCGCGGCACGCAAGTGCGCTCATCGATGTAGAACGGCACACCCTGAAACCAGCACTCGCGGATCAAGTAGGCCGCCGGTATTTGCCGGTGGATGCGCTCAGAAACCAAACGGTGGACATGCACGGCTTGCTCGGGATCGACCGGGGCTTGGGCGACGTTGTCGAGCGTTTCATAGGGCATGTCCAGTGTCCACAGCACCAGCAAGCAGGCTTCATCAAAAGCGCTGCTGCTTGGGTCGATCCAGATGTTGGCGCGCGCCAAGTGCGCCGCCATGTCGTCGATGAGTGCCGCAATGGTCAATGCGGGGACGGTCTTGATGGGTTGCGCCGTCTTGGCGTCACGGCTCATGTCAGCAAGTTCTCCAGGGTTGTACGGTAGATCGAAGCCAAGGGGCCCAGATCTGCCACGGCGCAGCACTCGTTGATTTTGTGGATGGTGGCGTTGATCGGGCCAAACTCCACCACTTCGGGGCAAATCTGCGCGATGAAACGACCATCCGAGGTGCCGCCGGTGGTGGACAGCTCAGTCTCCAGCCCCGTCACGCTGCGAATGGCACCCTGCAAAGCACCGATCAATGCGCCCGGACGGGTCAAGAAGGGCCGGCCGCTCAAGGTCCAGTCCAGGGTGTAGCTCAGCCCATGCCGGTCCAAAAGGGCGTGGACGCGCGCCTTGAGCTGCTCGGGACTCGATTCGGTCGAGAAGCGGAAATTGAAGTCCACCACCAGCTCACCCGGAATGACATTGGTCGCTCCGGTGCCCGCATGCAGATTCGAGATCTGCCATGACGTGGGCGGGAAATGATCGTTGCCGGCGTCCCAAACTTCGGCCGCCAGCTCAGCCAAGGCTGGGGCAGCTTGATGCACGGGATTGCGGGCCAAATGCGGGTAGGCGATGTGGCCTTGGATACCTTGGACGCTTAAGCGGCCCGAGAGCGAGCCCCGGCGGCCGTTTTTGATCATGTCACCGAGCTGGTGGACGGAGGTCGGCTCGCCAACGATGCAGGCGTCGAGGCGCTCACCCCGTTCTTGCAGCCAGCCGCAGACCTTGACCGTGCCGTCGATGGACGGGCCTTCTTCGTCGCTGGTGAGCAAAAAAGCCAATCGGCCCTTGTGATCAGGGTGCTCGGCCACAAAGCGTTCCGTGGCCACCACCATCGCAGCGAGGGAGCTTTTCATATCCGCTGCGCCCCGGCCAAAGAGCTGACCGTCGCGGTAGGTGGGCACGAAGGGGTCACTGAGCCACTGGGCCAAGGGGCCGGTGGGCACGACATCGGTGTGGCCCGCAAAGACCAAGGTGGGCCCAGGCTGCGCACCCTCACGCACCGCCCACAGGTTATCGACTTGGGCCTCTTCTGGACCCGGACCCCACGACAGGGTGTGGCATGTGAAGCCCAAGGCGTTCAGACGCTCGGCAATCAGGGGCAAGCAGCCAGCATCCTTGGGGGTGATGGAGGGGCGGGCGATGAGCTCTTCGAGCAAGCTCAGGGTGGCATCGGCAGATATGGGCACGGGTAAAGGGTAAAAGGTCAGTCTCAGCGCGGAGGGAACGTGGGCGGGCGACGCAGGGGGGGGGGTTGATCGGGGGCCACCACATCCAAGGTGATTTCGGTGAAGGAGGGGCCGATCTCGGCTTCCTCTTCTTTGACCGGGGCACGTTTGCTCTGGGCGTTGTCGTTTTGCAAGCGCCAGAGCAAATTGGTGGGTGAATCAGCGTGGTGCAGACCTTCCTCGCGATTCACCACCCCTTGGGTGATGAGTCGGGCGATGTCTTGCTCGAACGTTTGGGAGCCCTCAGCGATGGAGCGTTCCATCGCCTCTTTGACCCCGGGGAAATTGCCTTGTTCGATCAACTCTGACACCAGTTTGGTGTTGAGCAGCACTTCCACGGTGGGAATGCGGGTGCCAAAAAACGAGCGCATGAGTCGCTGCGAAACCACCGCTTTGAGCCCGGCGGACAAGTCAGCCAGCATGGCCGGGCGCGACTCGGGGGTATAGAAGCTCAGGATACGGCCCAGCGCGTGGTAGCTGTTGTTGCCATGCAAGGTGGCCATCACCAAGTGACCGGACAAGGCATAGGACAGCGCAGCGGTCATGGTTTCGCGGTCCCGAATCTCGCCGATCATGATGCAGTCCGGCGCTTGGCGCATGGCGTTGCGCAGACCGATTTGGAGCGAATCCACGTCGCGTCCGACTTCGCGTTGATTGATCACCGACTTGCTGTTGGTGAACATGAACTCGATCGGATCCTCAATGGTCAGGATGTGGCTGGTGGTGTTGTGGTTGCGATGGTTGATCATCGCCGCCAAAGTGGTGCTCTTGCCGTTGCCGGTGGCCCCCACCAGCAGAATCAGACCACGCGCTTCCAAGGCCAAATTGCCCAGTGACTCGGGCAGCCGCAGGCTCTCCAGCGGGGGAATTTCGGGGGGGATCCAGCGAAAGACCGCCGCAATTGAGCCCCGTTGCTTGAAGGCAGAGAGTCGGAACAACCCCAAGCCTGGCATCGGCAGGCCGACATTGAGCTCATGGGTGTCATCCAGCTCTTCGAGCTGTTGCGGGGTGAGCAACTCAGCCAAAAGCTGGCGCGGTTGGGATGGCGACAGCCGCTCGTGCGTCAACGGCACCATCTGGCCGTTGACTTTGATCAAGATCGGCACGTTGGCCGACAAGATCACATCCGAGCCTTTGCGCTCAGCCATCAGCTTGAGCACGCGCTCCATGCTGCCCTTGTTGAGGTTGGCATTGGGCGGCTGTCCCCCCGGGCTTGGATTGCCGGTATGGCCGGTGTTGCCGGCAGCGGGGCTGCGTTTGTCCTTGTTCATCGGCAATCCAGAGGGGTCAGAAGAGCTCATGGGTAGAGGTGGTGGCGGAGACTGGGGACTTGGGACTTAGTCGCGCAGCAAATCGTTGATGCTGGTCTTGGCCCGGGTTTGGGCATCGACCTTTTTGACGATCACGGCGCAGTAAAGGCTGTACTTGCCATCGCTGGAAGGCATGTTGCCACTGACGACCACCGAGCCGGCGGGGATACGACCGTAGGTGACTGTGCCGGTGGCGCGGTCATAAATCTTGGTGCTTTGGCCGATATAGACGCCCATCGACAACACCGAGTTTTCTTCGACGATCACGCCTTCGACCACTTCGGAGCGCGCACCGATGAAGCAGTTGTCTTCGATGATGGTCGGGTTGGCCTGCATCGGCTCCAACACGCCACCGATGCCAACACCGCCGGAAAGATGCACGTTCTTGCCAATCTGCGCGCAGCTGCCCACAGCGGCCCATGTATCGACCATCGTGCCTTCATCGACGTAGGCACCAATGTTGACGTAGCTCGGCATCAGGATCGCACCCTTGGCGATGAAGCTGCCGCGCCGCGCCACGGCGGGGGGGACCACGCGCACGCCGGTGGCGCGCAGTTCAGCTTCGCTCATGCCGGCGAACTTGGTGGGCACTTTGTCGAAGAAGTTCAGATCACCACCACCTTGGACCACGTTGTCGTTGAGGCGAAAGCTCAGCAGCACGGCCTTCTTGATCCACTGGTTCACCTGCCACTGACCCACGCTTTGGCGCTCAGCCACCCGGATTCGACCCGCATCGAGTTCGCTGATGACGTGATTGACGGCGTCGCGCACTTCGGCCGGGGCTGAAGCGATGGAGAGGTTGGCGCGGTCGTCCCACGCAGCGTCGATGACTTGTTGTAGTTGGTTGGTGGACATGGATGGGTTGTCTCGTCAAAAAGAAAGGTGTTTTAAGAATCAGTTTTGCGCATGGATAAAGGTGCGGATGCGTTGCGCCGCCTCCAAGCATTCATCGACGCTGGCCACCAAGGCCATGCGCACCCGTCCGGCACCGGGGTTGAGCCCATGGGCCTCACGCGCCAAATAGCTGCCGGGGAGCACGGTCACATTGTATTGAGCCAGCAAGGCGCTGGCGAAAGCGGTGTCCGATCCGCCACAGATGTGCTTGGGCACTTCGGCCCAGAGGTAGAAGCCAGCATCCGGGAGCGCAACCGACATGACTTCGGCCAAGATCGGCGTGACTTGAGCGAATTTCTGCCGATACAGCGCCCGGTTTTCGACAACGTGGGCTTCATCGTTCCACGCGGCGATGCTGGCTTGCTGCACGGTTGGGCTCATGGCGCTGCCGTGGTAGGTGCGATAGAGCAAGAAGGCTTTCATGATCTCGGCGTCACCCGCCACGAAGCCCGAGCGCAGGCCTGGTACGTTCGAACGCTTGGATAAGCTGGTCAAGAGCACCAAACGCTTGAAATCAGTGCGCCCGAGTTTGAGCGCGGCTTCTAGGCCACCCAGTGGAGCCGCGTCCGGGCCTTCGCGGAAATAGATCTCTGAGTAGCACTCGTCAGAGGCGATGACAAAGCCGTAGCGGTCGCTTAACTCAAACAGCCGGGCCCATTCGTCCAAGGGCATCACTGCCCCAGTGGGGTTGCCGGGTGAGCACACAAAGAGCAATTGGGTGCGCGCCCACGTGGCCGCGTCGATCTGCGACCCATCGGCGGCGAAATTGCGCTTGGGGTCGCTGTTGGCAAACACCGGCGTGGCTCCGGCCAACAGGGCAGCACCTTCGTAGATTTGATAGAACGGGTTCGGGCACAGCACCACCGGGCCGTCCACATCTTGGTGCTGACGGGGGTCGATCACCGTTTGGGCCAGACTGAAGAGTGCTTCGCGCGAGCCGTTGACGGGCAGCACTTGAGTGGCCGGGTCGAGGCTGACGCTGTAGCGGCGTTGCAGCCAGTCGGTGCAGGCGCGGCGCAGGCTCAAGTCGCCCGCTGTGGCGGGGTAGCTGGCCAAACCGTCCAGCGAGGCACAGAGCCGCTCTTTGATCAGCGCTGGGGTGGCGTGCCTGGGCTCGCCAATGCCCAGACTGATGGCAGAGAACGCCGGATTGGGTCGAATGTCTTGGATGAGGGTGCGCCACCGTTCGAACGGGTAGGGCTGCAAGCGCGAGAGCAAGGGATTCATGGGCGCGGATGATACGGATTCAAAGCTTGATATCGCGGCTGATTTCAGCGAAGAGCCCCCGAAAAGCCGGATCACTGTGGTCGGATAGGCGTGCTGTGGTGTCGAAAGAGCCCTCAAACAAGTGTTCGGCGTGGAGCCACTCTTGGGGGGTAAGGACATCCCGAGCGATGGGCAGCAAGGTGTTTTCTTCGACTTGGATATGAGCGGCCATGGCCCGCGAAAAAATCTCAAGGTGGAGTTGCAGCGTGTGCAGCAGCAAATCGTCGATCCGGCCGGAGCTTACGCAGGCATCAACCGCTGCTGACACGCTGCGCACCAAGTCATGCTCACGTTTGTGCTCCAGCTCAAGACGATCCAGCAAAGCATGATGCTCAGGCGAGCGTTGTCGCAAGATCTGATGCAAGGCTTCTTCTTCACGGCGGTGATGCCATTGACTCGGGAAGTCGCGCAAGTAATGCACCATGCGTGCCAAAGCGACCAAATTCAGGTTCGCTGCGCCGGAGTTGACTTGCTTTTGGGCGGCTCGGAGCACGGTGCTGATGGCCCGATGCTCGTCTTGGATGATCGCCAGCACCTTGCTGGTGGCGGCACGCGGATCATTGGCCTCGACCCGGGTGATCAGCAGCGCGATCTTGGCTTGGCGCAGCACTTGGGCGGTGTTGGAGCCCGAGAGCACGCCGCTTGGGCCATGCGAGGCCATCATGATCAAGTCGCAGTGGTGTTTCTGCGCAGCAGCCAAAATCGCTTCGGCGGGGTGGTCGCTGGCGACCAGTTCCACCGTACATGGCACGCCCACCCCTGCGGCAGCGGTGCTTGCTTTGCTCAGGATGGCGGTGCCCGCGTTGTGGACTGAGCTTTCGGGCGCATGCAGAGTGTCTGTGGCCACTGCATGCAGGAACGTGATCTTGGCGTACAACGCCGCTGCCAAGCGAATGGCCTCGCCGGTGTTGAAGGCCGATAGCTCGGTGCTGTCCAGCGGAACGAGCAGATGACGATACATGGCAAAGTAGGGCGCAGGCCACACGTTTAGATGTGTGCAATGGTATCATGTGTACCCCCTAAAAAGCCCGCGTCAAGGCGGGTTTTTTCTTTTATATCAATGACTTACGCATGCGACTGACCTCTCTAAAACTATCGGGTTTCAAGTCTTTTGCCGAACCAACGCAGTTCCAACTACCCGGTCAACGGGTGGGGGTGGTGGGGCCCAATGGCTGTGGTAAGTCCAACATCATTGATGCGGTGCGTTGGGTTTTGGGCGAATCCAAAGCCTCCGAGCTACGCGGCGAGTCGATGCAGGATGTGATCTTCAATGGTTCGGCCCAGCGCAAACCGGCCAGTCGGGCGAGTGTGGAGTTGGTGTTCGACAACACCTTGGCGCGCGCCGGCGGGCAGTGGAATGCCTTTGCCGAGATCGCGGTGCGGCGCACGCTCACCCGCGACGGCACCTCGACCTACTACATCAACAACCAAGCGGTGCGTCGGCGCGATGTGCATGACGTGTTTTTGGGCACGGGCTTGGGGCCTCGGGCGTACGCCATCATTGGCCAAGGCACCATCAATCGCATCATCGAATCGCGCCCCGAAGAGTTGCGCTTGTTTTTGGAAGAAGCCGCTGGGGTGTCGAAGTACAAAGAGCGTCGCCGCGAAACCGAGCTGCGCCTGCGCGATACCCGCGACAACCTGACCCGGGTCGAGGATATCTTGCGTGAGTTGGGGCTCTCGCTAGAGAAGTTGGAGCGCCAAGCCGAGGTCGCCACACGTTTCAAGACCTTGCAAGACAGCGGCACGCTCAAGTTGCATCAGCTTTGGTTCCTCAAACACCGCGAAGCGGCCAAAGAGGCCGAGCGGGTTGGTCAGGCCCTGAACGATGCCGCCACGGCCCTTGAGGAGCGCATGGCGTCTTTGCGCCACACCGAGGCGCAGTTGGACGAGACGCGCCAAGCCCATTACGCCTCCAGCGATACCTTGATGCAGGCCCAGCGCCATCTGGCCGAAGTTTCGTTGCAGGTGAGCCGCCTAGAAGAGCGGGTGCGTTTTGCCCAAACCAGCCATGAACGCATCACGCAGCGCTTGGCCGAGTTGGCGCGCCTTGATCAGCAGTGGCAGGACAAAGCCCAAGCGGCACGGCTGGATCTCGATGCTTTGCAGATCCAACTGGCGCAGGCCGAGGAAGAGGTGGCCGTGCTCGACGCACAGATCGAGCAGCAGCACCTTGACTTGCCCGATCAAGAGGCGCGGCTGATGACGGCGCAAGCGGTGCGTGATGCCCAGCGCGCTCAACTCAACAGCTTGCAGCAGCAACGCCAAGTCTTGGCCGCCGAGCAGCGCAGCTTGGTGGAGCGGGAACAGGATCTGCAACTCCAGCACGACCGGGTCCAAGCTGAGCGCCAGCAGCACGACGACGCCGAGCTGGAGCGCTTGGAAGAAAGCCAGATCGCTTTGGCCGGGGCCGAAGCGTTGTTGGCCGAGGCCCAAGCGCGGGTGGAGCAAGCGACCGAGGCCACCCATACCAGCACCCAAACCCATCAGCAGCAACAGCAACTCAGCCTGCAAGAGAGCCGCCGGCACGCCGAGCTTGGGGCCAAGTTGAGCGCTTTGCGCGCTTTGCAGGAGAATGTGCAGCGCAGTGGCCGTTTGCAGCCGTGGTTGCAGCGCCGGGGTTGGCAGAACCGGGCGGGGCTGTGGCAACGCTTGAACGTGGTGGCGGGTTGGGAACAAGCGCTTGAAGCCGTGCTGCACGACCGGCTGCATGCGCTTGAAGTGGACGCACTGGAGCCTTTGGCTCACCTTGATCAAGATGCTCCCCCCGCCCGCTTGGCCCTGCATGGCCCGGCCTTGAATGGCGTGAGTCCCAGCGCGCCGTTGGCGGCGCTGCATCCGGGCTGGGAGCGGCTGCGCGATCAAGTCCGCAGCAGCAGCGATGAGGCGATAGATGCGCTGCTGGACGACTGGTTGAGTGGCTGGTTCACGGCCAAAACGCTGGAACAAGCTTTGGCGTGGCGCGGGCAATTGGGTCCGGGCGAGCAAATCGTGACGCCAGCGGGGCACTGCGTGGGCCAGCGCACGGTGCGCTTTTTTGCGCCGGACTCTGAGCAAAGCGGCTTGCTGCAACGTGCCCAAGATATCCATCACCTTGAGCTGGAGCTCCAAGCTCAAACCTTGATCAGCGACGAGGCACGCCATCGACTGGTCCGTACCGAAGAAGCCATGCAGCAAGCCAGCCAGCAGCTGGCCCAAGCACGGCGCGAAGCGGTCGCGGCGCAGAGTCAGGCGCACGCCTTGCAGATCGATGTGACGCGACTGTCACAGCGCTTGGAGCAATCGACCCGTCGTCGTCATCAGCTTGACGGTGAATTGGTGGCCTTGACGCAGCGTTTTGAGCTGCTGGGCCAACGCCGCCGAGATGCCCAAGCACAGCTTGACGGCTTGGCCGAAGCGCTGATGGATGCGCAAGCCCAAGAAGGCACGCTCGACGCCGCCTTGCAGCACCGCCAGCGCCAATTGAGCGAAGTGCGAGCGGGCCTAGCGCGCACCGAGCGCGCGGCCCAAGAGGTGCATTTCACGGTGCGCTCCTTGAACGAGCGCCTGCGCGAGCAGCAGCGCGTGATCGCCATGGCGGAGCAGCAGCTGCAACATCACGCCCAAGTGCGCACCGAACAAGCCTCTGAGCTGGCTCAGCTCGACGACAGCAGTACCGATGCGCAGCTTCAAGAAGCGCTGGTGCTGCGCGTCGATGCCCAAGAGGCGCTGGAGTTGCTGCGCCAAGCGCACGAAGCCTTGGCGCAGCAGTTGCGGCAGTTGGACGAAGAGCGTCTGCGCTGCGAGCACAGCTTGCAGCCGCAGCGCGACCGCATCTCGGCCCTACAGCTCGAAGCCCAAGCCGCGCAGCTCAGTTGCGTCCAATTCCTAGAGCAGCTCACCCAAGCCGAGGTGGACTTGAACGGGCTGGCGCAGAGCGTTGAAACGGGTGC